>JASFLD010000250.1:0-6476 GCA_050118275.1 Gemmatimonadales bacterium | reverse complement strand
GACGGATCTCGATCAGACGAACCGTGGCAAGCAATTGCTTTTCCGCTTCCGAGAAGCTGATCGTGTTCATGGCTGCCGCTCGACGCTGAGTACCACGCGCTGTTGTCTCGGCTCGTTACCACTTGCTGGCGGCCTGGCCGCCTTGGTGTAATATTGATGACTTTCCCCAAGCTAGCGACTGGCTGCACGACGGCCGAGCGGCAGCTTCCGCATCGCTGGTCTCGGGTCTTGGCCAACCGCGAACTGGAGTGACCCGATGAACTCCCCGACCCATTTCGACGGCGCAGGTAGCGAGGGCTCTAGCCGGCTCGCCGCGCTCATCATCGGCTCGCTTTCGGTATGGCTGGCTGCCGCGGCTTGCTCGAGGACGAGCGAAGCTCGTCTGGGAGACTCTCAGGCGGAAACGGTGACCCAAAGCGACACTGCCGTTCGAGCGCCGATAATGCCTTTGTTACATGCTCACGCCGACTTGTTGCTCGAGGATAGCAGCGCTCAGTCAGTGAAGGGCTGGGTGGAGTTCGCTCACTGGTGGTCGTCCGATGCGATAACCGCGCTGTCGGGATCCTGGATCGTGCCTCCACCGCCCGAGGCGAAGGACAGTCAGACCCTGTTTCTCTTCCTGGGCCTGCAGGACGACAGCACCAAAGTGACAGAGCTCCTGCAGCCAGTCCTGCAATGGGGTCTGAGCCCAGCGGGTGGAGGTAGGTATTGGAGTCTCTCCTGCTGGTATCTTCACGTCCCGGCTTTCGAAGAACCGCTACTGACCGCCAGCAGCGCCGTCCGAGTAGCCGAGGGCGAGTCGATTGACGGTTACGTTCGGCGGCGCGAGATGAACGACACGCTGTCGGTGTGGGAGTGCGGGGCGAAGACCGATGCAGGTGTGAGCACCGGTCTCGCGGTGATCTCCGGCATGGATCTCAGATACAGCTACGCCGCACTGGAGGCGTACGGCAAGTCGATGAGCTGTGATCACTACCCCGAGGCACAGCTCACGGCCTTTACGGACATCCGGCTCGACACCGACTGGCAGCCCGTCGACTCATCCAAGATCCAATGGGATACCACCGTGGTCGTGCCGGGCTGTAATCACAGGGTGGACGTCAAGGGAGCATCCGAGATCGACCTGCATTACTAGGTCGGTTCGGCGGCTCGACGCTCAACCAAGCGGGTCGACATGCACTGTACTGAGTGTGGCTTCGCGAATCCTGACAATGCCAAGTTCTGCGGCGGTTGCGGCACGCCGCTGAAGGTCGAACGACCACGAAAGCCCGAGGCGGAACGCCGCCAGCTTACCGTGTTGTTCTGCGATCTGGTGGGATCCACTGCCTTGTCCGAACGTTTGGACCCCGAGGACTTGCGGACGGTCGTACGCGAATACCAATCGACCTGCGTCGAGGTGATCGAGCGTTACGAGGGACGGGTCGCCCAATATCTCGGAGACGGAGTCCTGGTCTACTTCGGTCATCCTGTCGCACACGAGGACGATGCCCGTCGCTCGGTCCACGCTGGTCTGGAGATCGTGAAGGCCGTGGGGGCTTTGGGCGATCGCCTCGACATCGACGATGTGACGCTGTCGGTGCGAGTGGGCATCCACACCGGTCTCGTGGTGGCGGGAGAAGTCGGATCAGGAGAGCGGCGCGAGCAGCTGGCGCTGGGGCAGACACCCAACGTCGCGGCTCGGCTCCAAGGCCAGGCGGAGCCGGACACCGTGCTGCTGAGCGCGACCACTCAGCGGCTTGTGGGCGGGTTCTTCGACTTCGAGCCACTGGGTCAACGAACCCTGCAGGGGATCTCCGGGCCGATCAGCGTCTACCGGGCCGTCGCGGCGAGCGGGGTTCGCAGTCGCTTCGAGGTCGCGGTCATGGCGGGTCTCACGCCGCTGGTGGGCAGGGAGCCGGAGCTTGCACGCTTGCGTCAGCTACTCGAGCGCGCCGGCGAGGGCCGTGGTCAGGTCGTCCTGCTGAAGGGAGAGGCTGGGATCGGCAAGTCGCGGCTGGGACAGATGCTGAGAGAGAGGGTGGGCGATGAGGCCTACCGCTGGCTGATCTCCCGCTGTTCACCTTATCACACCAACAGCGCCCTCAATCCGTTGATCGAACTTCTCACGTCGTTCTTCGGATTTCAGCGTGAAGACGCACCCGACCACAGACTCGCCAAGCTCGTCCGCGGGCTCGAGCCAGCCGGCATGCCCCCCGAGCAGGCCGTCCCATTGCTGGCGGACCTTCTCGGCTTGCCCGCGAGCCCCGACTACGCGCCGCTCGATCTCAGTCCGCCGCTGAAAAGGCAACGGAGCCTCGAGACGCTCGTCACACTTTTCGTCCAGATGGCCGAGACGCAGCCCGTGGTCTTCGTGATGGAGGATCTTCACTGGGTCGATCCTTCCAGCCTGGACTTCCTCGAGCTGCTGGTGGCGCAAGCGTCCAAGGCCCGGGTTCTGGTGTTGCTAACCTCTCGCCCGTCGTTCGCTCCCCGCTGGAACGGGCAGGATCACATCAGCGAGATCGACTTGGGCCGCCTCCCGCGAGAGAGGGTGGCCATCATGATCGATCACCTCACAGGCGGGAAGGGGCTGCCAGACGAGTTGGCCGACGAGGTTATTTCGAGGACTGACGGTGTGCCGCTCTTCGTCGAGGAATTGACGAAGATGGTCATGGCGTCGGGGCTTCTACAGGAACGTGAGGACTCGTTCGAGCTCGTCGGACCGCTCGAGCGTCTCGACATACCGGAGACGCTGCAAGATTCTCTCATGGCGCGCCTCGACCAGCTGGCCGCCGCCAAGCACGTCGCACAGCTCGGCGCCGTACTGGGGCGGAGTTTCGCGTACGAGATCCTCGCGGCTGTCGCGGGAGAGGAGGGAGACTCTTTGCGGAGCGAGCTGGCCCAACTGGTTGCCGCACAGATCCTCTACCAGCAGGGAGCCGCGCCCGTAGCTACCTATGTATTCAAGCATGCGCTGATCCAGGACGCCGCTTACAACTCGCTGCTGAAGGCGACTCGCAGGGAGTACCACGGCCGCATCGCAGAGGTTCTGCTCGAGCAGTTCCCGGAAACGGTGGAGCCCGAGCCTGAACTCTTGGCCCATCATTACACCGAAGCCGGACGAACGGAGCACGCGATCACCTACTGGCAGAAGGCAGGTCAAGTGGCGCTTCAGCGTTCGGCCAACCTAGAGGCAATCCAGCACCTGAAGAAAGGGTTGCAGCTTCTGGATACGCAGCCCGACACGGCCCAGCGGCAAAACCAGGAGCTGATGCTGCAGTCGATGCTCGGCCCCGCTTTGAGCGCGACCCAAGGTTTCGCCGCGCCGGAGGTCGAGTGCGCCTACAGCCGGGCGCTGGAACTTTGTCGAGGCATGGGCGAAGCACCCGAGCTCTTTTGGGTCTCATGGGGCCTCTGGGCGTTCTACACGGTGCGAGCCGACCTGAGCCGCGCGCTCGAGTTGGGCGGGCAACTTCTCCAAATTGCCGAGACACAGGGCGATCCGGCGCTTCAGATGGAGGCGCGGTTCGCCTTGGGGTCGACCGAGTTTTTCGTCGCGGAGTTTGCCGCAGCCGCAGACAACCTCGACCGGGTGCTCGCGCTCGATTCGCGTGACCGCGACCGGTCTTACACCTTCATCACGGGTCAGGACGTCAGCGTCACCTGTCGGTGCTTTCGCGCTCTGAACCTCTGGCAGCTCGGCTACTCCGACCGAGCACTCGAATCGGCGAACGATGCGATCGGCCTCGCTCGAGAGATCGGGCACCCCTTCACGTTGGTGGGGGCGCTGACCAACACCGCATGTCTCCATCAGCTGAGGCGCGAGCCCGCCAGGGTAGAGGAACTGGCCCGTGAGGCAATCGCCATCTCGCAAGAGAAAGGTTTCTTCTGGGTGGCGCAGAACAACGTCTTCCTGGGTTGGGCGTTGGCGGCGACCGGGCAATTCGATGATGTTCCGGCCGCGAGACCCTCCGATGAACCTCGCAGGCGTGAGATCGTGCAGCTCTTGCTGAACGGCGCGAATGCGGTTCGTGATTCCGGTGCCCGTCTTTCGCAGACCAATGCCCTCGCCATGCTCGTCGAATCGTACACTCGGCTCGGTCTCCACGACGAAGCGAGAGCCGCGCTCAAAGAGGGACTCGACTCGGTGGCCGCGACCGGCGAGCGGCCTTGGGAGGCCGAATTGCACAGGCTAGCCGGTGAACTGGCCTTGGCCGTAGCCTCAGGCGTCCCGTCCGGGGCAGACTCTGCGGCACGGGCAGCGGAGGAGAGCTTCGCCCGGGCGGTGGAGATCGCTCGAGAGCTAGGCGCCAGACTCCTCGAGCTTCGAGCCGCAACGAGCTTGGGCCGGCTCTGGCGAAGTCAGGGCAAGAATAGCGAGGCTTGGGGCTTGGTAGAGGCCAGCTATCAATGGTTCGACGAAGGCTTCGACTCTCCAGACCTACAGGAAGCGAAGGCCTTGCTCGCGACGCTAAGGTGAGCGAATCCAGGCAATCGCCTGCCACTCATTGGTGACTCTCGCCGAGGCGCTCGATCGATTCGGGACCCTCTGGACACGGTAGCTCATCAGCTAGACAGCTTCGTGTCGGACGTATCCGGCCATCCGCGTCCGGCGCAGCGACTAACGGCTCGGGTCCTCCTTGTACTTCTCCAAAAGTTGCCAATAGCGAGCGTTTTCGCGTAGGGGATCCCGCTCGGGCCAACGCCCGTCTCTACCTCGCGCATCTGACTGTCGCGGAGAGGCGGTGCGAGGCCGGGCGGACCGAGTTTGCCTGCGCCGCGCGGCTAGACCGCCCGGATGCACTTGACGCACCGGGGTGCTCGGCTACGTTGGGCGTCTGACGAATTCGATGATTGTAACTCGGTCCGCCCGCTCTCCCCGCGTAGCGATTCCAGTGGGATCGAACCGGAGCCCTCCGGAAAGGCCCGGTGGTAGATGAAGTATCTTCAACCCGCAGCCGCTTTCGTGTTGGCGTCTCTCGCCGCCGCCTGCACCGCGTCCACACCGGACCCGGTGAGCGAAAGGCGGCAGCAAGTCGAGAACTCCCTCATGCTCGCCGTGAGTTTCGAGGGCGAGGAGCCTCACCGTTCGCTCGCCGAGGAAATGCGGAGGTACGATGTACCGGGGGTCAGCTTCGCCGTGATCGACGACGGCGAGATCGATTGGGCGGCCGGTTATGGACTCCGGGCCGCCGGCTCGAGCGATACCGTCACCACCAATACCCTGTTTCAAGCCGCGTCGATCGCGAAGCCGCTGACCGCTGTGGCAGCCTTGCGGATGCAGGATGCGGGGTTGATCGATATCGACGTCGATGTTCAGGAGTACCTCGAGGATTTCGTAATCCCCGAAGGTGAGCAGAGCGAGTCGAATCCGGTCACACTCCGGAGGCTACTCTCCCACACCGCTGGGATCACCCCCGGTGGCTACCTCGGCTATGCGAAAGGCGAGCCGCTGCCCACCGATCTGGAAACCCTTACAGGGTCCCCACCCGCGAACACAGCACCGGCTCGGGTAGTGATGGAGCCGGGGAGTGCGGTCGCTTATTCGGGCGGCGGATACACGATCGTCGAGCTGGCGCTTCAGGATGTCACGGGCCTGCCGTTCGCGCGGTTGATGGATGCATGGGTGCTGTCCGTGATCGGGCTCGAGCGGAGCACGTATTCACAGCCGCTGGATGAAGCGCGCGAAGATTCAGCGGCGCTGGGACATCTGGCTGACGGCACGACGGTCCCCGGGGGCTGGCGGGTGCATCCCGAACAGGCGGCGGCGGGACTGTGGACCACCGCGTCGGACCTGGCGACGTTCGCCATCGAGTTGAGGAACGCCTACCTGGGCGCGAGTGACCTGCTCAGCCCGGGTACCGCGGCCGAGATGCTGACCGAGCAACTCGACGGAGAGGGGATCGGCCTGATAGTGAGCGGCGAGGGGGAGACCCTCCATTTCTCCCACGCCGGCGGAAACGTGGGCTATCGCGCGAACATGATCATGTACGTCGCGAGTGGCGACGGTGCCGTGTATCTGACGAACTCCGACCGCGGCCAATCGGTCGGCCGCGAGTTACTGAGGGCCGCTTCGTCGGTCTACGACTGGCCGGGCTTCAAGTCGAGAGAGGCAACTCGTGTCGCTCTCGACAGCACGACCCTGATCGGACTGCAGGGGACCTACGATTTCGGTGATGACATTCGGGTCGTGATTGCCTTCGATGAGACCGCGGGTGGTCTGACCATCACGTTCCCCAACGGTGACGTTTACGGCCTGGTCCCCATCGGCCCGTTCAACTTCGTCCATCCGGAGACGGGTGTGACCGTGGATTTCGACGGCACGGACGAGCGTCGCACGGTCGTCGTCTACGGAGATACCGGCGTACGGGTCCGGAACTAGTGCCCGCAGTGTTCGCAGACAGGACGCCAGGCGGTCCAAAGAACGGACCGCGGAATCCGTAGCTCCGGCGCTCGGCTGCACCCGCAAGGACGAGCGTCAGGCTCTGTTTCAAGTC
>JASFLD010000249.1:0-6484 GCA_050118275.1 Gemmatimonadales bacterium | reverse complement strand
CCATGAACTGATGATGGAAGCCCACCGGCGTCGACAACACGATGAACAGAACGAACGTCAGCCTGGCCAGTGGATCGCTGAACAGCTTCCCGCCGGCGATTCGCGGCGCCATCGTATACCAGACCACATAGGCCGGCAACAGCCAGAAGTAGACCAGCGGATGGCCGAACCACCAGAACAGCATGCGCGCCAGTATCGGGTCGATCCTTTCGACGATTCCCAGCGACCAAGGGATCAAAAGCAGCACAACCTCCGCCGCCACGCCCACCGTCGCCAACGCCCAGACGATGATCGTCGCGATCATCCCGTGCAGGGCCAGGGGGGGGCGAACGCCCGGATTCTCTCTCTTCCACGCCCTGTAAGTCCGTACGACTACGAAACACCATCCCCACGATCCGATGACCAGTAGCGCGGCTCCGATATAGAAGAGAGGGTGCGCCTTGAGGGGCGGGTAGAACGTGTACAAGACCGTCGCCTTACCCCAGAGGATCGCCCAAGAGGCCAGCGCCGTCCCGAGTAACGACACCGAGAACGAGGCCCAGGCGAACCTGGGCATCGCGATCCCCCGCCCCAGTGACCGCTCGGTCACCACGTAACCCAGCCCCATGATGAAGAAGGTCGTGAAGACCAGCGCCATCAGGACACCATGCGCCGTCACCGACAGGTAGTACATCTTCGCAGTCCGCCAGGGCAGATCCAGATCGGCTCGCGATAACGCCTGCATCAGAGCCATGGCCGCCGCCACGCCGAACGCCGATATCGAGACCCAGAAGTTAGCCAGGGCCAGTCGTCTCGATTCCATCATCGGGCACCTCCCACGCCCGCAGATCCGCCGGCCGACTCGGGCATGTCCTCGACGATCAGTCTGGCCGACATCACGTGATGACCGAGACCGCAATACTCGTTGCAGACGATCAGGTACTCGCCCGCCCGACTGAACGACGTGGTGAACTGACTCACGTAGCCCGGCACCACCATGGTGTTGCCGTTCGTCTGGACGATCTGGAATCCGTGAATCACATCCGCGCTGGTCAACCGGAACGTCACCGGTCGCCCGCGCGGCACGCGAATCTCGTTGGGCCGGAAAGCGAACATGAACGCTTGCACGACGACAGTCGCGCTCCCGTCCGCGTGGATCGTCACGCCCGGGTTGCCGAACTCCTCGTCGCTCCGCACGCTGTCAGGGTTGATCGTCTCGATGTGGCTGGGCGGCTGGATCGCTTGTCCGAAGGTGGTAAAAGCTATCGATCCCAAGAAGACCACGATGATGCCCAGCGCGGCCCAGATCCAAATCTTCTCATACAGATCGACGTGCATCGGTCACCTCACGGAGTTAGCGCCCCACGCGGGACAAAGACGCCGAAGTAGATGATCAGCCATCCGATGGCGAACAGCAGCCCATAGACCCCAACGATGGCGAGCGTACCCCTGGGGTGGCCGCCAATGTCCGGGTGCGACTCGGAGGCCGCTTCGCGACGTTCCTCGCTCACAGGTCCCTCCATTGACTCTGGGTGGAAGACCCAAATTCTCCCGAGTTATCGAAAAAGGTGAGATCCGCAGCAGTTTATCCGAAACACTCGTTCTGTCAACAACCACATCCGTTATGGACTCACGCTCCGGCCGCGCCATCGCTATCTCCCGACGCAGCATGATAGCTCACATTGTTGCGACTATTTGACTTACGCGCTCGACAGTGGTGATCGACCGCCGAGGGTGGGCCGGTTGAGCGATCAGGTCCCGCTACGCAAGATCACTCAGTTATCAACCGGTGATATCGGCCCTGGATTACCCTGCATTACGCTCGCCACTGTCGTCTTGCGGAAGAACTCGCAGATCGGGTCTCGCAGCTCTTTCCACTGGTGGTGGACGGCGCAGGGGTCTTCGTCGGTGCACGTGGGATTCCCCAGCAAGCAGTCGGATCGCAGCAGGGTCGGGTCCAACGCCTCCAGCACGTCCGCCAACAATGCCTCCTCGGCCGGTTTGGCCAGCTGGAACCCGCCGCGCGGCCCGCGACCGGAGGTCAGGAGACCGGCGCGAGCCAGCGTGTGGAGGATCTTCGAGAGGTAGTTGGCTGGCACGCCCAGCAGCTTGGCGAGTTCGTTCGCCCGGACGGGCCCCTGATCGGACTGGCGCGCGATGTACAGCACGGCACGCAGCGCGTATTCAGCGGTCTTCGAAATCAAGAGCGCTCTCGCTTTCGAGGTTAAGATCCTATTATCATGACCATATCGCTCGTAGGCCCGCCCGCGCAAGTCCTGGTCGACCACGCTCCTCCCCGGGCTCCTCAGTCTGGAGCCATTATGTCCCATCCGCCTCGGCGTTTACGTCACAACCAGGCTCGCGAACACCGGTGCGGAGCGACCCAATGCCAGATAGATTGCCCGTACTCTTTCGACGGTCGCGCCTCCGGCCCGACCGGTGTACCAGCACGTTTCCTGCATGTGAGAACCCCACACCAGGAGGAAAAGTTATGCGGGAAGCCGTCGAGAAGCTGTGGCCAGAACTCGAGTGGATCCAGGACTCGGATCTCCGCCAGCAGGTGACACAGACATGGATCCGGGCCTTCCAGCTCAGCCCCCTCGAGCCGGACGACCTGAACCAGATCCCGTTCACTCTATTGATACCCGACTGCCCCGCCACCTTCATGGAGCATAAGCGTTGCGTCGTCCACATCGCGCGCCGCGCGGCGGAGTCGATGCGGGACTTCTTGGGCCGAGCGCTCGCCATTGACCTCGACACGGTGATCGCCGGCGCGATCCTCGCTGATGTGGGGAAGCTGCTCGAATACGAAAAAGTCGCCGGCGAGGTCCGCCAAAGCGATCGCGGCAAGGCGCTACGCCACCCATTTACGGGCGTCGCTTTGGCCATGGAGTGCGAAGTCCCGGATGCGGTGTGCCACATCATTGCGGCCCACGCGGCCGAGGGCGACCTGGTCAAGCGCAGCACCGAAGCCTATATCGTTCACCACGCGGATTTCATGAGCTATCTGCCGTTCAAGAACCTTTGAGAATATCGAATATCGAACAGGGAAGATCCAATGTCCAAGTTCTTCGACATCGATATTCGCTACTGTCCAAGTTCTTCGACATTCGATATTCGCTACTCGGTGTTGGATATTCTACAGCTCGACTGAATGACCCGGGGAGACTGAAGATGCCTGAGACGATCACAGCCGTAATGTCGCGCTGGGCGGCTTCGTTGGAATACGACCAGATCGATGAACGGGCGGTCCACGAGGCGCGCCGCTACCTGCTCGACTCGCTGGGCTGCGCCCTGGGCGGCTACCGGCGGGAGGACGCGCGGCATGCGCTGGCCGTGCTGGATGAGATCGCCGGTTCCGGACCCGCGACGCTCATCGGAAGCGGCCGGAAGACAGACGTAGTCTCGGCCTCCCTGGCCAACGCATTGATGGTCCGCGCCATGGACTACAACGACATCTACTGGCAGCAGGATCCGTCGCACCCGTCCGACATCATGCCGGCGGCTCTCGCCTGCACGGAGCGCCAGAACAGTGGCGGCAAGGAGCTGATCGTCGGGATCATCCTGGGTCATGAGTTCGAAATGCGTCTCTGCGAAGCGGCCTTCCCCGGTATCCGCGAGCGAGGCTGGCATCACGCCACGCTGACCGCCTTCGTATCTCCCATCGTCGCTGGCCGCATGCTCCGACTCGACTGGGAGAAGATCCAGCACGCCATCGGCATCTCCGCCTCACACCACGCCACGTTGGGCGCCGTCACCGCCGGCAAGCTGACGATGATGAAGAACACCGTCGACCCGATGGCCACACAGGCGGGCGTCATGGCGGCGTTGCTGGCCGAACAGGGCTATTCCGGGCCCGAGCACGTAATCGACGGGAAAGAGGGTCTCGTCCACTGTTTCGGGCCCGAATGGAAGCTGGAAGTGCTCACGGACCGACTAGGTGATTCGTGGCGTATCGAGCGCTGTGGGATGAAGGCTTATCCCACCGAGGCGCTCACCCATGCGCCGATATCCGCCGTGTTGAAGATAGTCGGCGAACACGATCTCCAGCCCGACCAGATCGAGACGGTCCACATCCGCTCGCTGGACCGGGCAGCCGACATCTTGGCCGATCCGACCAAATACGATCCTCGCAGCAAAGAGACCGCCGATCACAGCCTGCCGTACGTGATCGCCGCGGCGATCGTCGATCGGCAAGTCACTCCGGCCCAGTTCGAGATGGGCAAGATCATGGACCCGAAGATCCGCGGACAACTGAACAAAGTCGAGGTGGTCGCCGATCCGGACATCGAGGCGGTCTTCCCAGAGCTTCAGCGGGTCATCGTCTCCATCCGAACGACGGACGAGCGCGAGTTCAAGGAGCAGCTCGATTACCCGAAGGGTGACCCGCGCAACCCGCTCACCGACGGAGAAATCGAGGAGAAGTTCGACGCGCTCGCCGCCCCTGTGCTCTCCGCGGGTGGACGGGCTCGCCTGAAGGATGCCGTATGGGGCTTGGAGAAGCTCGATTCCGTCGGCGACCTCATGGATCTCTGCAAGGCGGACAAAGTATAGAGCGGGAGCGAGGATCGACCCAACGGTGTCGATTGAGGATCGCAAACACAAGTCATGAGGCTGACACAAAATGGGGCAGACAGTAGTCGAGAAGATCGCCCAAGCTCATCTCAGCGAAGGACCCGATCGTCCACTTCGCACGGGCGATGTCGTGTCGCTGCGTCCGCGGCACGTGATGACGCACGACAACACCGCGCCGGTCATGAAGAAGTTCTTGGCCATCGGCGCGACGAAGATCAAGCATCCAAGGCAACCGGTATTCACGCTCGATCACGACATTCAGAACACCTCCCCGGAGAACCTGAGCAAGTACGCCAAGATAGAGGCCTTCGCCAAGGACCAGGGCGTCGATTTCTATCCGGCGGGCGCCGGTATAGGGCATCAGATCATGGTATCGCACGGCTACGTGATTCCGGGATCGCTGGTCGTCGGCTCGGACTCACACTCGAACATGTACGGCGCGCTCGGTGCCCTGGGGACGCCGGTCGTTCGCACCGATGCAGCGGCCATCTGGGCCACCGGGGAATTCTGGTGGCAAGTCCCGCGAACGATTCAGGTCGTGCTGAATGGTCAGCTCCACGACGACGCCACGGGTAAGGACATCATCATCACTCTCTGCGGGCTCTACAACCGGGGCGAGGTCCTGAATGCCGCCGTCGAGTTCACCGGGCCCGGCGTCGCCACGCTCAGCATGGATGAGCGCATGGCGATCTCCAACATGACCACGGAATGGGGTGCCCTGGTAGGCTGGTTTCCCGCCGACGAGATCACGCTCGATTAACTCAGAAAGCGGAAGAAGCTGTTGGCTGCGGCTCGCGTAGAGCGTTTCACCGATCAGGATCTCGCGGCTTGGGCGCGCGAGCCGTTGTTGCCCGATCTCGACGCGGCCTACGCGGGTCGCATCGAGCTCGATCTGGACAACGTCAGCCCGCACGTCTCCGGGCCAGACAGCGTGCAGGTCATGCGCTCGCTCGACGACATCGAACGCGACAAAGTCGCCATCCAGAAGGCATACCTCGTCTCGTGCGTGAACAGCAGACTCGAAGACATCGAGGCGGCGGCCGCCGTGATTCGCGGCAAGAAGGTTGCTGAAGGCGTCGAGATGTACGTTGCCGCCGCTAGTGCCGAAGTCCAGAGCGATGCGGAGAAGAGCGGCGCTTGGGGCGCTCTCCTCGAGGCCGGCGCCCGGCCGTTGCCACCCGGCTGCGGACCCTGCATCGGCCTGGGCATCGGGCTGCTCGAGCCAGGCGAGGTCGGGATCTCGGCCACTAATCGGAACTTCAAGGGGCGCATGGGCTCCCGCGACGCCCAGGCCTACCTGTCCAGCCCGCAGGTCGTGGCCGCTTCCGCCGTAGCCGGCTACATCACCGGACCCTGGCCGTCCGATGATCGACGTCCCGAGTACCGCTTCACCGCTCTGGAACTGCCAGCGAGCGCCGATGAACGCGTGGCGATCATCGACGGATTTCCAGAGGGAATCACGGGGCGGGTGGTCTTCCTCCCGCAAGACAACCTCAACACCGATGGCATCTACGGGAAAGACTATACCTACAAGGACCTTCGCCGCGACGAGATGGCACAGGTCGTCATGCAAAACTACGACCCGTCGTTTCGCCAGAAGGTGCAGCCCGGGGATGTCTTGGTCGGCGGCTACAACTTCGGCACCGGCTCCAGTCGCGAGCAGGCGGCCACCGCCTTGCAGGCGGCCGGCATCCCATTGGTGATCGCCGGTAGCTTCTCACAGACTTATCTCCGTAACGCGTTCAATAACGGGTTCATCTGTATCGAGTGCCCGCCGCTGCTCGAGGCTTTGAAGGCGCATCACGCCGACGCCATCGCGGCCGGCGAAGCGACCGTCGTCCCCGGCGACCTCGTCCAGGTCGATTTCTCCGCCGGCACCATCGAGGCGCGCGGCGAGGTCTACAGATTCCCCGCGCTGGGGTCGGTGCCG
>JASFLD010000248.1:0-6488 GCA_050118275.1 Gemmatimonadales bacterium | reverse complement strand
AAACTCGAACCATGGCCGAAAGCACGGGGTGAGGAACGGCCCGGCGCTATTTCAGCCTACTATTCCCTGATCAACTCAAGATAGCTTCGACCACGCGACCTGTCACGCCCGGGGAATCCAGGCCTGCCAGTGTTGCCTTGGCACCGCTGCCACCCTCACAAAGCGGTCGACCAGCGCAAAAGGAAATGCCAGGTGAGTATCCTGAAGCTCTGAACCTCGAGCGCCTCGGAGACCGGTACCGAGTAGCGCGCGTCGAGCAGCAGCCTCGAGCCCCCCGCCAACGGGTAGCCCAGGCGGGCACCGAGCGGAATGGTCCACTCCGTCTTCGGGCTGCTGAGCCCGCTCGTGCAGCTCACCTGAGACGTTTCGTTGATGCGAACATCACATGCGACCGAGACACCCACGCCGACCCCGCCGTACAACGCCGACTCCCAGCCGCCGCCCAACGGCAACAGGAAGTTGGCCAGCAGCGGCACTTCGACATAACCGACATCCAAGTCGATCGCCTGCGCATTATCGGTGACGCTCTTTCCACCCTTCTTCACGTAGTTCAGCTCGAGCTGAAGGGACAGGTTCGATCGATAGGGTAGTTCCAGGTAACCGCCGGCCAGCCAGTTCCACCTGTAGTCCGAAGACTGGAGGAAATCACCGGTGAGCTTCGAGTATGTCGCCCCGGCGACCAGTCCAGCGCGAAGTTGCCCCAGCGCCGGAGTCGTCAGCGCCAGCCCCAAGCCGGTCGCCATGATCGCACTTCTCAGCACCGTTCTCATCACCGGACCTCTCGGGGTTGCCGTTTGTAGTGCAGCCGACATGGCTGTGACGTCACATAGTCGGACGCGGCCATTGGAACGTCAAGCCATTGCCACATCCGAGTCCAGACAGCATCTTGGAGTCATGGGAAGGGGCTGAACCCTGGGGTTTGTCGTCGGTACCTTCTGAGCCGGGGATCTCAGCCGTGTCAGTTCGCGCGCCCAAATCCATCGCACACGTTGATGCAACATGCGGTTGCCGCCAATCGCGTGCGTCTATCGGTCTGGCCGACGGCGCATCCCGCGCCGTAGCCGCCCGCCCGATCCGGGAAAGCTCATCCAGAACTCCACGAGGTGTACCATGAAAGCAGTGTGGTTGTCCTGCGCGGTGTCTCTCCTCGCAGGCGCGGCGACCGGGTGCGGTGACGACTACTTCATCGAGCCCGGCAACGGGGCCATACAGGTCACGGTCGTGACTACGGGCGCGAGTTTCGACCCGGATGGCTATACGCTCTCGATAGACGGCCGCCGCCATCAGACGGTCGCCGTGAACGAGACGGTGCTCGTGCTGGAACTCGGATTCGGCGAGCACACCGTGAAGCTCGACGGCTTGACCATGAACTGCGAGGTGGGCGGCGACAATCCTCGCTCGGCCCGCGTCACCGGCAACCGCACGACCGCCGTCACATTCGAGGTCACCTGCGAGCCGGCGGGTAGTCTCGTGATCACCACCGTCACGATCGGCATGAGCGTCGATGCCAACGGTTACGATTTCAACGTCGATGGGACTATCGGGGGGCCGATCACAGCGAACGCCAGCCAGACCCTCTTCGGCCTGCCCCCCGGCGAACACGCGCTCGAGTTGAACGGTATCGCCGCCAACTGCCAGGTCGGCGGAGACAATCCTCGCACCCTGACGATCGAGGTCGACGCGACGACCAGCACCCAGTTCCAGGTCTCGTGCGCCGCCGCGCTCCTGGACTACATCGCCTTCGTCAGCGAACGGGACGGCAACAAGGAGATCTACGTCGTCACGCAGACCGGGTCCGAGCGAGGTCGGCTGACCCAAGATCCGGCGTCCGATGAACAACCAGCCTTCTCTCCCAATGGACAGTCGATCGCCTTCACCAGCGACCGGGACGGCGACAGGGACATCTACCTGATGGGATACGACGGCAGCGGCCTGACCAATCTGACGAACAGCGAGACCGACGAAGAGACGCCAGCCTGGTCACCGGACGGAACGCGGATCGCCTTCGCAGCGACACGGAACGGGAACCAGGACATCTACGTCATGAACTCGGACGGCTCCGGTGTGACCCGCCTGACCGATGCGGCCGGTGCGGACCGCTGGCCCAGCTGGTCGCCCGACGGCGGCAAGCTGGCCTTCGCCAGCCGGCGGGATGCGAATTGGGAGATCTACGTGATCGACGCCGACGGCTCGAACGCCCGGAACCTGACGAACGACCCGGCCGACGACGAGTCGCCCAGCTGGTCGCCGGACGCGCCGTTCATCGCCTTCGCCAGCGACCGGGACGGAAACTGGGAGATCTACACGGTCCGGACTAACGGCGCGGATCTCAGGAACCTGACGTTCGAGCGCGGCATGGACATCACGCCCGCATGGTCGCCGACTGGAGACAGGATCGCGTTCGCCACGGACCGCGACGGCGACTTGGAGATCTACGTGCTGAACGCATTCCGACCGGGACTGAAGAAACTGACCGATGATGGCCGGCCCGACGTGAAGCCTGCCTGGTCACCACTCTGGTAGGGGAGCCGGGGCGGCGGGGGCCCTCTCGCGGTGAGCTGGGAGTGGGCCGAGTCGCCTTAAGGGGCAACCGCTTCTTCGGTGGCCAGGCTCGTCTCTCGGGCTCCCACCCAACGCTCGATGACGACCGCGGCCGCGAGGATGCCGGTGACGTTCGTGGCGGTACGCGCCATATCGGGAATTCGGTCCACGCCCAGCAGCACGCCTAGCCCGTCCAGCGGTACGCCCACCGTGCCCAGCGCCGGCGCCAGGCTCACCACGCCGCCGGCAGGGATCCCCGCTACGGTGAACGATACGATGAAGGTCGCCAGCACCGCGCCGCCCACCGCGCTGGCCGCGAGGGGAACGCCGAACAACCAGGCCAAGAACACAATCCCGGCGCCCTGGAACAACGCAGTCCCCATGCGACCCATCCCGGCCCCCAGGGGCACCACGAAACTGGTCACCGGGCGTGAAATGCCCAGCTCCGTTTCGCACGCCTCGATCATCGCCGGCACGGTCACCGCGGTGCTGGAGGTACTGAGCGCGATGATGATCGGGTTCAGGCTGCCCTTCAGGAACCTCGCCGCCGGCATGCCACCCAAGAAACGAATCGCCGGCATGTAGACCACCGCCACCAACAGCAGAAGTCCCACCAGCACGGCTAGGATGAACGCGCCCAGGCTCTGCAGCATGGCCCAGCCCGCCCGCGCGGTCACCGGCGCCGCGAGCGCGAAAACGCCAACCGGTGCCAGCCAGAGGATCCAGCCGACCAACTTGATCAGAGCCGCGGTGATCGAGCTCGCCAGATCCAGTAGCCGGTCACGGTCCGGCCTGGGAAGTGCTCCGGCGGCCGCCGCGAAGAGGATCGTGAACACGATGAGCGGCAGGAGCGCTCCCTCGGCGGCAACCTGGAACGGGTTGCTGGGGATGAGCCCCAGGAGAAACTCGAGCGGCCCAGGCAGGACTGGAGCCTCCGTCGCCGCACCGCCCACCGCTCGGGCCGCCGCTTCGCTGGCGAGCGGCAAGGACAACTGCATCACCGCCATGCCGATCAACACACCCAGCGCGCTGGTGGCCGCGAAGAACAGGAGGGTCAGCGATCCAAGCTTTCCCAGACGGCTCAAGTCGCCCAGGCCGGCCACACCGAGGAAGATGATGGCGACGACGAGAGGGATGACCACCATCTTGAGCAGATCGACGAACGCCGTGCCGAGGGGCTCGAGCCCCTCGGCGAACGCGATCAGCGCCGGTGAGCCGGACACGGACGCGACCAGCCCCAACAGCAGTCCGAGAACGAGACCCAGGGCGACGGCGGCGTAGAGTTTCATCTCGACCGCTCAAGTCGTCGTCACTGGACGTTCTTCAAAATGGCCAGGAGGAACTTCCAGTATTTCTCTACGCTCTCGATGTAGATCTTCTCATCGGGCGAATGTACACCCTCCAGGGTCGGGCCGAACGAAATCATGTCCATGCCCGGATACTTCTCCCCTATGATGCCGCACTCCAACCCGGCGTGGACGGCTTTGACCTCGGGCTCCTTACCGTATAACCGCTTGTACGTTGACTTGGCCACCTTGAGGATCGGCGAGTCCATGTCCGGCTTCCAGCCCGGATAGCCGCTATCTTGTGTGACCTTGGCTCCGCCCAGCTCGAAGATCGCGCTGACCGTCTGCACGATCTCCTCGATCTCGGAAGCCACCGAGCTCCGCTGGCTGGTCTCGACGGCGATGCTGGCCTTCTCCGTCCCGATCACCGCTACATTGGTCGAGGTCTCGACCAAACCCGGAATGTCGGCGCTCATCTTCGTCACGCCGTGGGGCAACGCCAGCAGGCTACGGACGATGAGCTCCTGCTCCTTTTTGGCGACGACCCGTCGCTCGACATCGCCCGTTACGTCCTCGAGTACGATGGCGACGTCGGGGTCGACGCTTGCCAGCTCCGCCTTCACCGTCGCGTCGAATTCCTTCACGATCGCCTTGGCCTTTCTCAGCTTGTCCTTCGGGACGAATACCAGCGCCTCCGTCTCGCGCGGAATCGCGTTCCGCTTGTTGCCGCCTTCGACGGCGCCAAGCCGGACGCCGACTTCCTGGAGCGCTGCCAGAACCCGGGCCAGCGTCTTGATGGCATTGCCGCGGCCCTGATGAATCTCGAGACCCGAATGGCCGCCGACCAATCCCCGCACCTGTAGTTGCATCGGCCTCGAGCCGCTGGGCGATCGCGTGAAGTTCACGCGCCAGGTGCCCTTCGTATCCCGGCCGCCGGCGCAACCCACGTACAGGGCGCCCTCCTCCTCGGAATCGAGATTCATGAGGATCTTGCTGGCGAGGAATCCCGACTTCAGGTTGCCGGCTCCCGTCAACCCCGTCTCTTCGTCGACCGTGAACAGAAACTCGAGCGGCCCGTGCTCGAGAGATCCATCCTCCATTATCGCCAGGTTGGTGGCGACGGCGATCCCGTTGTCGGCGCCCAACGTGGTGCCGTTCGCCATGAGCACGTTGCCCTTGCGCACCAACTCAATGGGGTCGGTCGCGAAATCGTGTTGCACGTTCTTGTTCTTCTCGCACACCATGTCGAGGTGGCCCTGAAGGCAAACGGACGGCGTCTTCTCTCGACCCGACGACGCGGGTTTCTTCACCACGACGTTGAGATGGCGATCCTGCTTGGCCGTTAGACCCAGCTCTTTCGCCTTGTCCATCACGTACTGCGAGATTCGCTTCTCGTGCTTGGAGCAGCGCGGAATCTGGCTGATCTCGGCGAAGTACTTCCAAACCAACTCGGGTTTCAGGCCGCTGATGGCGTTCGACATGTTCCGGTCCTCCTGAGGTTTCTCACTCTCGCGCAGCGAGCAGATATTCGATTCATGGTTGGGGAAAGTGCATGGTAGGACGCGGTCACTACCGGCCGCAAGGTGGTCGGGCCCTTCGGTCGAATGGGCCGGTTGCAGAGTCTGACGGCAATCGTGAACAGATTTCACAGTCCCCAGCCGGCCCCCCTTTAACATGAACTAGTCCTAAATACGGGCCCTCCCCAACAGCGCTCAGCACATGCAACCGCCGGTTCTACGAGTGCTTAGGCCGTTTGTCATCCACTCGGTCCGGGGGCAGACACCCCCGCGGAGTGTGACACCAACGCAACGGGCACGGCAGTTGCCAACTAGGGATAACAACTCGCGCTCGTCGCTGGCGAGACAATAGCAGACAACCGGACGGACCGTCACGGAGACGGCCGGCGCTTTGACGCGCTTGCTGAGCAGCCTCCGTCTGCCCAAGAACGGGCATCCTCGGTTCCCGCCAAGCCAAGGAGGAGTCTGATGCGTAGTCTGACGACGATGGCAACCCTCGCACTGCTGATCACGCTGGCTGCCTGCAGCGAACGGAGCGGTGCACCGACGGACATCGAGTCGCTGCATCCCAGCCTCAAGAATGACGGGATCAGCGGTCATTCCGGGGCACCCGGGACCGAGCTGTGTAGCCGCTGTCACGATCCAGACAATGGTGCCGCGCCACCCACCGTCACGATCAGCGGACCGACCAATGTGGGGCCAGGCGAAACGCAGACCTACACGTTGAGCATCGTGCCGGCCGCTCAGAGTAACCAGACTCAGGGAGGTCTCAACGTCGCCGTCCCTGATGGCGGCACGTTGATCGCCGGCAGTGGAACATCGATCGATCGCGGCGAGATCGTGCACTCGCAGCCGCGACGAGGCACCGGAACGCTATCCTGGAGCTTCCAGTGGCAAGCGCCATCCAACGGCGGCACCTACATAATGTACGGGGTCGGGCTTTCAACTGACGGCAGTAACACACGAGGCGACGAGGAAGGCACCGACCAACTCTCGATCACCGTACAGGCGGGAAACGCTCCACCAAGCGCGGACCCCAAGCAAATCAACACCGACGTCAACACCGCGGTCACGATCACGCTGAGCGGCTCCGACGCCGAGACGTGCGAGTTGACCTTCGCGATCGTCAACGGCCCCTCGCACG
>JASFLD010000247.1:0-6496 GCA_050118275.1 Gemmatimonadales bacterium | reverse complement strand
GGTTGCGGGCGCTGCATAGAGGTGTGCCCTGTAGGTATCGACATCATTGAGGTTCTCAATAGGCTGCGAGGAGTCGAACATGCTCGGGCTGAGTGAAGCGGCTGCGATCCCCCCACCTGTCGCAGTGGGAAATCCGTATCAACCCCAGATGGCTCGCATCGTCCGCATCTATAAGATGGTCGAGGACAATTACCTCTTCACGCTTCGGTTTCTCGACGATCGTTGGGCCGACACCTTCGCCCACCGGCCGGGGCAATTCGTCATGCTGAGTCTACCCGGCACCGGCGAGGCGCCTTTCTCGATCTCTTCTTCGCCGACCCGACGCGGGTTCATCGAGCTGTGTGTGCGGCGCGTGGGGCGTGTCACCGATGCACTCTACCGCTTGAATACGAACGATGTGCTTGGGATCCGCGGACCTTACGGCAACGGCTTTCCGGTGCAGGACATGGCCGGCGATGACATGCTTCTGGCGGCCGGAGGCTTGGGCATGGCTCCCCTGCGCTCCCTCCTCTGGTACGCCATCGACAACAGGGACAGGTTCGGGCGAATCACGCTGATGTACGGTTCCAGAACGCCCGCAGACATGCTCTTTCGCGACGAGTTGGTCTCCCTCGTGGATCGGCCTGACATGACCTGTCTGTTGACAGTGGACGAGGACCCAAGCGGAGGATGGAAGAATCACATCGGACGTTTACCCGAGCTCTTCGACCACGCGGACATCAACCCGGTCAGGACGTACGCCGCCGTCTGCGGGCCGCCCGTAGTCTACAGGTTCATACTGGAGCGTCTGCTCGCTCTTGGCTTCACGAAGGATCGGATACTCATGTCTCTGGAGCGGCGAATGAAGTGCGGTGTTGGCAAGTGTGGCCACTGCAGCATCGGCTACAAGTACACCTGCATCCATGGGCCGATCTTCACCTACTGGGATGCGATCAACCTTCCGGAGCTGATCTGAGACCGGTGAGAGTGATGCGGGTCGTTGAGAGCACGTCGGTCGAATGGGGTGTGTGAGATGAGCAAGCCACGGGTTGGTATCTTCGGACTAACCGGTTGTGCCGGAGATCAACTGGTCATTCTCAACTGCGAAGACGAATTGCTGACATTACTCGAGCTACTCGACGTGCGCGATTTCGTGATGGCTTCCTCGCAGAATGACGGTGACTGCGAGCTCGACCTCTCGTTCGTCGAGGGGGCGGTGGTGAGCCGCGAAGATGAGAGACGGCTCCGGCGCATTCGGGAGCGGTCCCGGCTGCTGGTCGCCATCGGCACCTGTGCCGTATGGGGCGGGATTCCGGTCATGGACCGGGACAGAGACAGAGGTGCGCTGCTGAGGGAGATTTACGGCAAGATCGGCAATACGTTGGACACACTGCCGACGCGTGCCCTGCACGAGGTAGTGAAGGTCGACTTGTCGCTCACCGGGTGTCCCATCGAGAAGGCGGAGTTCCTCTCCGCGGTCGGGAGCCTGCTGAAGGGCGACCGTCCAATCGTGCCGGAATACTCTGTGTGCAGCGAGTGCAAGATGCGTGAGTACAACTGCCTGCTGGTCGAGCGAGGTGAGATGTGCCTGGGTCCATTGACGTTGGCCGGTTGCGGGGCGCGCTGTCCCGGACTGGGCATCGCCTGCATCGGATGTCGTGGCCCGGTAGACGACCCCAACGTCAAGTCTGCCATGTCCATGTTGCAGGAGCGAGGCGTCTCACTCCATGAGATCGTGCGGGGGCTGAAGACATTCGCTCCGCTCGAAGTCGAAGCTCTTGCAGATTAGAGATAATTCCATGACCAGGACTATCACGATCGATCATCTACCGCGCGTTGAGGGCCATGGCGGTATCTGGGTGGAGTTGGAGGGCAACGCGGTGAAGGAGGTGCAGTTCCGGATATTCGAGGGCCTCCGCCTGGTCGAGGGACTGGTCCGAGAAAGGGACTTCAACGACGTTCCTCAAATAGTCTCACGGATCTGCGCGATCTGCTCCGTCGCCCACACGCTCACGTCGATCAAGGCCATCGAAGATGCCTTTGCCGTGCAGCCCGGCCCCCAGACGCTGCAATTGCGCGACCTGATGTTCCGGGGCGAGAACATCGAGAGCCATGCGCTCCATCTCTTCCTGCTCGCGCTCCCTGACTACTTCGGTTATCCAAGCGCCGCCGACATGGCAGTGGAGCATCGCGAGGCGGTGACGCTTGGTCTTCGGCTGAAGAGATTGGGCAACTCGATTCAGGAGACGATCGGCGGCAGAGCGATTCATCCGGTGAACGCGCTCGTTGGCGGATTCGGGAGCCTGCCGACCGCCGATCAACTCATCGCGCTGCGCAATGAGCTGCGGATCGGGGTCGAAGACTCCGAGGCGATCGTCGATGTGATCAGGTCGTTGCCGCCCGTCGACTATTGCCAGGCCGATACGGTGTACGCGGCCATGCGTTCGGAACCCGTCTATGGTTATTACGAGGGTGACTGTGTCGAGATAGTCGAGAAGCAGAGCCGCGAGCGGTTTGCGCCCGCCGCCTACCACACCGTAATCGACGAACGGGCGATGCCCTACTCGCATGCGAAGCTGAGCGAGCACAAGGGAACTCCCTTCATGGTTGGAGCGCTGGCCCGGCTTGCGGTGAACGGCGAGCGGCTGGATGGAATCGGCGGTCGTGCGTTGAGCGAGCTCCGGCTTCGCTTGCCGTCAGGCAACCCCATGGACAACAACAAGGCGCAAGCCGTCGAGTTGGTCTTCGACATCGAGCAGGCGTTGTTCGCAGTCGAACGATTGCTCGGTGGGACTCTTGCGAGAGAAGCACGACCGGCACTCCGCCCCCGGGCCGCTCGAGGCTCGGCGGTGACCGAAGCACCGCGGGGGCTGCTGGTGCACAGCTATGAATTCGACGGCAACGGCCGCGTCGTGGCTGCCGACGTCGTTACGCCCACAGCCATCAATGCTGCCAGCATCGAACGTCATATCGGCCGGGCCATCGAGCAGAGCGCTGAACTCGACATCCCGACCTTGACCAGGAAGGCCGAAATGATCGCTCGGGCATACGATCCTTGCATCTCGTGCTCGGTTCACCTGGTGTGTGGGCGCGATGGCGACTAACCGTTTTCTGCAACGGCTGCCGCTCAAGGCCAGACTGATAGGAAGCTACCTGGTCATCCTGGGGGTTGGCGGTCTGGCTACTTCGGTGGTCGGTTCGTGGATCGTCAGTTCCACCATCATGATGCAGGCGAGGCGGGCCGTCCAACACAACCTGGCCACGGCGCGAGCGGTTTACCAGCAGCAACTCTCGGACCTCGAGCGTACACTGAGGCTGGCGGCGTTTGGCACGACGATAGAGCAACATCTTTCCGCGCGGGACAGACCTACGCTTCTCGCTTATCTCAATCGAGTGCGAGCCGACAACCAACTCGATTTCCTGACGCTTGCTGACCCGGACGGCCGTGTATTGCTGCGTTCCACAGGGCCTGACCGAACGGGTGACGATGTTTCCTCGTACAGCATAGTTCGAACGGCCCTGGATGGAGGGGTTGCCGCCTCAACGGAGATCATGTCGGCGGATCAGCTGGCGCGCGAAGACCCCCATTTGCAGGAACGTGCCCATCTGCGCCTGGTCCCTACTGCCAGAGCGCAGCCGATTGCCAAGCAAGAGGAATCATCGGGGCTGGTGTTGATGGGCGCGGCGCCCGTGCGGGACGCCGCAGGCGAGGGTCTCGGCGTGCTGTACGGCGGCGTGCTTGTCAACCGCAACTTCGGAATGGTCGATCACGTTTGGGACATTCTCTACAAGGGCGAGCGATATCGGGGGAAAGACGTCGGCACCGTAACGATATTTCTGGGTGACGTCCGAGTCTCGACCAACGTGAAGCTGGCGACGGGCGAGCGGGCGTTGGGAACGCTTGTGTCCCAAGAGGTGCGGGCGGCCGTCCTCGAGCGCGGTGAGATGTGGGAAGACCGCGCCTTCGTCGTCAACGACTGGTACATCAGCGCCTACGAACCGATTCGCAACTACTCCGGAGCGGTCGTCGGCATTCTGTACGTTGGACAGCTCGAGAAACTGTACACCTCCACGCGCGACCGCGTGATTTTCCTCTTCTTCGCCATCGCTACCGTGGGCTTCGTTCTCATTCTCGTCATCACCTATTACATGATCAAGAACATAACCCGGCCGATCGGCGAAATGGTCGAGGCGACACGAGATATCGCGGCCGGGCATCTCGACCGCGAGATACACCCGACGTCGCAGGGCGAGTTGGCCCAGTTGGCTGAATCGTTCAATCTGATGCTGAAAAGCCTGCGCCAGATGAAGGCGGACCTCGAGGAGTGGGGGCGAACACTCGAAGAAAAAGTTCGGGAGAGGACGGAAGAATTGGTGGCGATGCAGACGCGGGTCGCACAGTCGGAGAGGCTGGCTTCGTTGGGTATGCTGGCGGCAGGTGTGGCACACGAGATCAATAACCCACTGGGGGGTATCCTTTCGCTCACGGCCCTTGCCCTGGAGGACATCTCAGCGGGAGATCCTAACCGGAAGAACCTGGAGGAGGTCGTCAGGCAAAGTGAGCGCTGCCGCGAGATCGTCAGGGGATTGCTGGAGTTCTCGCGTCAATCCGAAACGGGCACCGAGCGCGTCGACATCAACGAGACCATCGAGAACACCTTGGACCTGGTCGGTAAACAGTCGGCCTTCTTCAATGTCAGGCTCGTGAGGGACCTGGCGCCATCGCTTCCGCCGGTTACCGCCGAGCGATCTCAGCTGCAACAGGTCTTGATGAACATCATCATCAATGCCGTACAGGCTATGGCTGAGCGGGGCACTCTCACGGTCAGTACGAGGGAAACGGCCGATGCTTCCGTCGAGATCCGGATATCGGATACGGGACGCGGAATCCCGGCCGACGAGATCGACCGAATCTTCGACCCGTTCTACACCACGAAGGAAAGTGGAGAAGGCACAGGCCTCGGCTTGTCCATCGCGTATGGTATCGTGACGAAGCACGGGGGGACGATTACCGTCGACAGTGTAGTGGGTGAGGGCACCATGTTCACGGTCAGCCTGCCGTTGACCGGTCCCTTCGCAGAGCTCGCAACGCGATGAAGTCCACCCTCGTGCTTGGTCTGGGTAGTCCCTTGTCCGGAGATGATGGCATCGGTTGTTACGTTGCCGGGCGACTGGCAAAAGATCCTCGAGCCACCCGCTACGCGGACATACTGGACGGCGGTACCGATGTCTTGCGACAGGCCGATCGGATGGTGGGTCGCGAACGGGTGATACTCGTCGACGCGATCCTCGGTGACGCGCCTCCCGGTACCGTCACTGTCGTCGAGGCCGGAGATCAGCGGATTGACCGGCATCGAGAACATGCCCATCACCTGTCCGCCTGTGAAGCTGTCAGGATGCTGAGAACGATCGTCCCAACTTTGACAGCGACACGCTTCAAGTTCGTCCTGATCAGTATCCCCTCCGTGCGTCAGGCCTCGGCTCTGTCGCCCGAGCTGGCACGGGAGTTACCCCGCATCGTAGAACGTGTGCGACGGGAGCTCTGCGGACCTGACGAGCGAACGGTTGCCTTTTCGCCAGGCTGATCCTCCCGGCGTTCCCTCCAGATTGTCGCGTCTCCAGTATCTCGTTGCCCTGAGCTGATCGTACGGGAGGACCAAGAGGCCGCAACAGCCCCCCTTGCAGCTGGAACAAGCCGACGTCATCGGGTAGGTAGTATCCGAAGTCTCACTAAGAGCAAATACGAATTGTCGTATCGCGAGTGTGGCGTGACCTTATGACTAAAGGAAGTAGTACCACTCTTGAACGGTCGGAGTCTCTGGCTATGAACGTCACCCGGGTTGGAATCAATCGATCGCCGGGCCGCGGCGGCAGGACAGCGAACGACCGCTTCAAGTCCGCCTTTGGCGCCTGGCTCTGCGGGGGCATGATGGTCGCTACCGCGATTCACTTCGCCTTGATGAGATACTTCCCACCACTCACGGCGGCGGATTTCAGTTTCGGCACAACGGAGTTCGAGGCCGTCGACCTTCCACCGGAAGTTCAGATCCCGCCTCCGCCTGAGACGATCACGCGGCCGGCGGTGCCTGTGGTCGCTCACACCGTGCTCGAGGAGGACATCACCATCGCGCCGACGACGTTCGAGCAGAACCCGGTGGAGACGTTGCCTCCACCGCCTGTTGAGAAGTCGTTCCGCCTGGAAGATCAACCGACGTTCACTCCCTACACGGTGGCCCCCTCGCTCAAGGACAAGGAGCGGGCGGCCGGGATCGTCCGCGCCAAGTACCCGAAGATCCTGCAAGACGCGGGAATCGGTGGGACGGTTGTGGTCTGGGCCTTCATCGACGAGAAGGGTGTCGTGCGTAATTGCCAGATCCATACCAGTTGCGGCAACATCGCGTTGGATGACGCGGCAGCGGCCGCCGTCATGGAATTCACCTTCCGGCCGGCACTCAACTACGACAAGAATGTGCCCGTCTGGGTGTCGATTCCCATCACTTTCGCCGTCCTCCGCGCA
>JASFLD010000246.1:0-6497 GCA_050118275.1 Gemmatimonadales bacterium | reverse complement strand
AGCCCCACAAATCCTCCGTCACCAGGCTCTGCCACCGGTTACCGTACTCGGTCACACGGAACACGTACGGCGCGAAGTTCCCGCGCCGATGATCGTCGAACACCACGAACGCCGTCCCCGCCTCGTACTTCGACGCCTCGATGTGCGGCACCCACGTGTTCCGCGGCACGCCCCGCGCCTTGTCCTCCAGGCTCGTCCACGTCGCCCCGCCGTCCCGCGTCACGTGCACACGGCCGTCGTCGGTGCCCACCCAGATGACGCCCTGCTCCACCGGGCTGGGCGCGATGGTGATGATCGTCGTGAAGTTCTCGGCGTCCGTGACGTCCAGCGTCAGCCCTCCGCTCTCCGCCTGTTTCTGCCACTCCGGATTGTTGGTCGTGAGATCCGGGCTGATGATCGTCCAGGTGTCACCGCGGTCGGTGGACTTGTGGAGGAACTGACTGCCGTAGTACACGGTGTTGCCGTCGAATGGATCGACGGCGATGGCCGCGTTCCAGTTGAAGCGTAGCTCCACATCATCGGGATGTACCGGTCGTATGCTCTTCCGCTCGCCGGTCCGAAGATCCCAGCGGATGAGGCTGCCGCCCTGGCTCATGGCGTAGCCGGTCATCGGATCCTCCGGGACCGCGAGAGTCGCGAAGCCGTCGCCGAAACCGACTTCCTCCCAATGAAGGTTCCGGATGCCGCCGTTCTCCCAAACATAGGCGGGACCCCGCCATGACCCGTTGTCCTGCATGCCGCCGTAGACGTGGTACGGCGTCTCCATGTCGACGTTGATGTGGTAGTACTGGGCCAGCGGCAGGTTGGAGACGAAACGCCAGGTGTCCCCGTGGTCATCGCTCACGTAGACGCCGCCGTCGTTGCCCTCGTAGATGTGCGAGGGGTCGCTCGGGTCGATCCACATGGCGTGGTGGTCGGGGTGCGCCGACCCCCAGGTGATCAACTGCTCGAAGCTCTCACCACCGTCCGTCGACACAGTGACGAGAGAGTGCAGCGAGTAGACGCGGTTGGGATCCTTGGTGTCGACGCGCAGATCGTAGTAGTAGAAAGGTCGGTTCCCGATGTTGCTGTCCGTGCTGATCCGCCGCCAGCTGAACCCGCCGTCCTCCGACTTGTACAGCGCGTTCTCCTTCGCCTCGATCAGCGCATACACCACCCGCGGATCCGACGGCGCGATCGCCAGTCCCATCCGCCCCAGCTCGCCCTCCGGCAGCCCGTCCTCCGGCGTCAGCTTCTTCCAGTTCCTTCCTCCGTCCACCGTCAGGTACAGCCCCGACCCCGGGCCTCCCGACCGGAAGAACCACGGCCAGCGCCGGTAGTCCCACATCGCCACCAGTATCTTGTTCGGGTTCGTCGGATCCATCTCCATGTCCGCCACACCCGTGTTCTCGTCCACGTACAGGATCCTATTCCACGTCCGACCCCCGTCCTCCGTCTTGTACACCCCACGCTCCGGGTTCGGCTTCCACATCGACCCCATCGCGCCCACGTACGCCACCTCGGAATTCGATGGATGCAAGGCGATCCGATGGATCCGCTCCGTCTTCTCCAGTCCCAGGTGCATCCACGTCCGGCCCCCGTCCATCGACTTGAACACACCCCAGCCCGTCCCCGACACGCTGTTCCGCGGGTTCCCTTCCCCCGTCCCCACCCAGACGATGTCCGGGCTCGCCTGGTAGACCTCGATCGACCCGATGGCGTGCACCGGCTGGTCGTCGAAGATCGGCTCGAACGTCAGACCCCCGTTCTCCGACTTCCACACCCCGCCCGCCGAGGCGCCCACGTAGACGATGTTCGGATTCGACTCGACCGCCTCGATGTCGGCGATCCGACCGCTCATCCCCGCCGGGCCGATGGAACGCGCTTCCATCCCGGCCAGTAGTTCGGGATCGATCTGCGCCTGCAGCGGCGTTGCGAACGCGGCGGTCAGTGCGATGGCCGCACCTCCGGAGAGCAAGCGACGAAGCATGCTTCATCCTCCAGTGTTGTGAGATCCGATTCCGTTATTTGGGGCAGGAACAAGCTACGGGCTAGTCGGTGTCGCGGCTAGCGGCGCGTCGCTCCGGCGGGAGTTAGATCGGGTACGACGGGACCCCTCGCATTCCCTGCAGGGCCATCCTGATAGTACTCCGTGTCGCGTCCTGTCTCAGCACCGAGGCCGGAGGCGCTGAACGGTTGGGCTACTCAGACGTGAATACGGCGTGGGGCGGCAGCTACGCGTGCCTATCCAGCAGTACCTAGAAGCGAGGCCAGTCGCGGAGGGGGTGCCAGATCGGGCCGGCTCTGAGCAGTGACGGTGGAATCGGGCACGTGAACGAAAGCACGTGCTTCAGCTGATCGATGGCCGCATCTCTTTAGCGAACAGCGTCTTCCGCCCGGCCTTTGAACCGGTGACGAGGCCGGGCTCGGACCCCTCAGAAACCAGTGAGGGCAGCAACAGCGCTGCCCTCACATCCGCACGACGGGACGACGCGGCGCTCGTCAATCAGTGAACCGCAGGCCCGAAGACTGTACCCGTGTAAGTGTACACTAACGGCCAGGCGGGGTAGTCTTGCTCATCGAGCAGCACTTTGTACCCCTCCAGATCGCCCGCCCCGTGGAGCACGATCTTTTCGTCATGCACATAGCTTTCGTTGATGTGACTGTGAGTGATGCCCTCCAGAGTGCCGGTCACCGGCTCGCCGAGGAACTCCGAGACGGTGAGTGTGATGGTGCCAGCGAGCGCTCCCGTAAATGTGTCGCTCCCGTCCTCCGCGTAGTGGTGCTTGTAGGCGAGGTTGGACGTGAAGCTCCCCTCCCCGACGATATCGCCCGCGAAGATGATAGGGCTGCCAAAGCCTTTGAACATCTCAACATCGCCCTCCTTCCACCAAAATCGGTCCCACCAATAGGGGGTGGTGGTGTAATAGCTCCCCGACACCGTCTGCTGGGAAGCCGCCCCCACCATCGCCGAGGGCGCGACGGCGGGCTCCGAGGGCAGTCGGTCACTCTGACAGCTGCTCAGCGCCAGGGCGCCGAGTGCGACGGACAGCGTGATGCTCGTGACGTATCGCATGAGATACCTCCGGGTTCGGACGGCTTGGCTGGTGATGGTTACAGTCGCCGTTTAATATGAGAGGAGCCTATCGACCCGATGTCGGGGCGTTCTCGACGGGTTCTCGTCTCCCCACTTCTCCGTGGAGGCGCCATGTTCACCCTCCGACTGCTTGGCGGCATCGTCGTACAAGGCCCTTCGGGGCCACTCTCCGGCCGCGCGGCCCGGCGGCACCCGCTCGCGCTGCTGGCGCTGCTCGCCGGCGCGGCGGAGAAGGGGGCGAGTCGCGAGAAGCTGGCGACGTACCTCTGGCCCGAGTCGAGCGAAGAGCGCGCGCGACGCAACCTGTCGGACTCCGTCTACTTGCTCCGCAAGGCGTTGCGCGATGACATCCTCCTGGCGGTGGGCGACGTGTTGCGCCTCAACCCGGACGCGATCCGGGTAGACGTGTGGACATTCCAGGCAGCGTTGGAGCGAGGCGCTCTGGACGAGGCCGTGGCGCTCTACGATGGCGACTTTCTGGACGGCTTCCACCTGGGCGACTCGCGGGAGTTCGAGGAGTGGGTTGCAGGTGAGCGCACGCGGCTGGCCGATCTGTACGGCGGAGCGCTCGTGTCGCTGGCGGAGCAGGCGGAGCAGAACCACGAGCACCGAACCGCCGCGGAGCGATGGAAGCAGCTCGCCGCCCACGATCGCTACAACTCGCGGGCCGTGCTTCGATTGATGCAGGCACTGAGCGCCGCCGGCGACCCCGCCAACGCATTGAACATCGGGCAGGTGCACGAGCGGCTGCTGCGGGAGGAGCTCGACCTGGATCCCCCGCCCGAGTTTCTGGATTGCATCGAAGGGCTGCGGTACCAATCCTCGGCGGGTGCCGCGGTACCGAGACCGTCTGCGGAAGCCGAGAGCGGCGCGTTTCCGCCACCCGCGCTGCTGGCAGCGTCCGATTCGAGAGCAGCGAGCACAGCTGAGCTGGCCGTAGCCGATGTCGCAACCGCGCGCCGCTGGCGCAACTTCACGATTGGCGCGACGGTCGCCGTAGTCATTGCGTTCGGGATCTACTGGGCGGCGACGCGTGAAGGCGCCGGATCGATGCGAACCGCCGAGCCGTCTGCACTGAATCGGGTCGCTGTCTTTCCGTTCTCCTACCAGGGAAGCGAGGAAAACGCGGAGTTTGGCGACGGGATGGCGTACCTATTGAGCGCCGCTCTGGATGGCGCCGGAGAGCTGACCGCCGTTGATCCCAATGCCGTGATCCCCGCCGTGCGCCGCGACGCCGACGGCGCGGCTGACGCCGAGAGCGCCCGGCGCATCGCGACAGGGTTCGGCGCGGGCCGCTTCGTGCTGGGGCACGTCACGGAAGCAGGAGCATCACTGCGACTTTCCGCCTGGCTGTACGAGCGGGACTCGTTGGTCGTGCAAGCCGTGGTGGACGGCCCGCCCGACGAGTTCCCGGCGCTGGTGGACCGGCTCGCCGCGCAGCTCGCGGTCGGTGTCCTCGGGGGCGAGTCACCGCTCCCCGAGGTCGCTGCAAAGACGACCGGTTCGTTCGAGGCTCTGAAGGCCTATTTGCAAGGCGAAAGCAAATTCCGTTCTGCTGGGAGGCCGGGCGCGGCGCGAGAGGCGCAGGAAGCGTTCGGGCGTGCCGTGCAATTGGATTCCACCTTCGCTCTGGCCTGGTACCGGCTAGCGGTTACCTCCGGGTGGACCCGGCGACAGAACCTCTCGCTTAATGCGGCCGACCAGGCCGTCCGTTATGCCGGGCGCCTCGGGTTCAGAGAGCGCGGGATCCTCAACGGTTGGCGCGCTCAATGGCGCGGCGCATACGAAGAATCGGAACGTCACTACGCCGCCGTCCTTGCGAGGTACCCCGACGACGTTGAGGCGTGGTACGGCCTGGGCGCGCTCCGATACCACTTCGCACATCTGCACGGCCAGCCTTTCACGAGCGCGCGCGAGCCCCTCGAACGGGCGGATGCCTTGAGTCTGGGGGACATCCGGGCGCTCGCCATGCTGATGTATGAGGCAGGTCTGAGCGGCGATCTCGAGCGGTTCGACTCCCTGCTCCAGGTGCTCGCCCCCAGCGGAAGCATTCCGAGCTTCGGTTTGGCCCGAGCGTTGTGGCGGGGCAGTCGACAGGAACAGGAAGCCGCCCGAGAAGCCGTTCTTGCCGCCGCCGCTCGAACGCGCGATTCGGATCTGCAGGATGTGATCGGATTCGTCGGACGCCTCGGCGAGCTCGATGTGGCCCGTCAGCTCGCCGGCCGGCTGGCACGCCGCGAATCGCCCGACATGCAGGCGTGGGGGCGACTGTCTCTTGCGTTCGTCGCGTTGGCCGAAGGCCAGTGGAGCGCCGCTCAAGCTGAGCTCGACTCCCTGGCCACTCTGCAGCCGGCCTGGAGTCTCGAATATCGCGCGTTCATGGCCACGGCTCCATTCCTCAGCGCGACGCGAGTCGATCTCGAGGTGCTGAGGGACCGACTCACCCGCTGGGACGCCGATGCTGTCCTCCCCAACCCGCATCCCAGTTTCTACATCAACGCGTACAACGGTGTGCACCCGCATCTGCGACTGTACCTGCTGGGCGTGGTGAGCGCGCGCCTGGGAGATTACACGGCGGCCAACGCGTTCGCCGCGGAGCTCGAGGGGCTCGCCGCCCCGAACGCGGGATCGCTGTCGACGGACCTTGCGCAGAGTATTCGTGCGTGGGTGGCGTGGAGCCGTGGTGCGTACGTGGAGGTTCTCGACGAGTTCGAACAAGCGCCGATCGCGATCCCTTACCTGTTGACCCGGGGATCACCGTTCTTCAATCGAGCGGCAGAGCGATATCTGCGGGCACGAGCGCTGCAGAAGGTGGGCCGACTGCGCGAGGCAGCGATCGTCTACGAGACCCACGGGCAGTACTGGGCAGACCTCGTGTTTCGGGCTCCGTCCGAACTCGGGCTCGCGGAGGTTTCCGAGGCCTTGGGCGATACGGTCGAAGCGAGACGGCACTACGATCAATTTCTCCGGCTTTGGTGGGATTGCGATCCAGACCTGCGCCCGTTCGTCGAAGCGGCGGAGCGAAGACTCGCAGAACTCTCTGTGGATCGGTAGTCTCGGCGCCGGAGCCAGGCGCGATCGGCGAAGGTCAATCGGCCACCACGTTCACCGCTCCCGCGGCCTCGTTTGCTGGGACCCGTTGGGGTTGGGGCACAGTATCGGTTTCTCACCCTGAATCAGCCATCTAAGTTCGGTCAGCACTTCGCCTTGGAGGGCACCTCGCAGGGATGGTCGCTGGTCTCGTCGTGACGCCGTGGCTATTACTTGTCGAAACCGGTCGCCCCTGATCCAGGTGACGGGCGACGGCAACTCGATGTCTCGCAGGCCCAACCGATGTCCCCCGCATCAGAGCTCGTAGCCGAGCATTCGCGGCAGGGCCTCGCTGAGCCAGGGCAGGTATACGACCAACAGCAAGGCGAGG
>JASFLD010000245.1:0-6501 GCA_050118275.1 Gemmatimonadales bacterium | reverse complement strand
GTCGCAGCCGTGATGGCTGGCGGCAGGTGGGATGTGAGGTCAACCTCGCTGTTCGGGACTGATCCTCTCGATCGGCGCGCCGCGATGCGGCACTGATGAAGGGTCGGCGCTCTGGCTCTGCCGATGCCGGCCGGCTATCATTATGACATGACCACGAAAGCATGCGTACCGATATTGGCCGCGATGACCGCGTTGGCCAGCTGCCGAGGACAACAGTCCGAGTACGAGCAACGGCCGACGGCCGATACGGCGGCGAGCGCCGCGCTGGCAGCGGATACGGGCGGCCAGTCGACGGACAGTATTGCCGCCGACACGCTGATTGCTCCTACGGGGCCAGAGACCAGCAGCGCCGATTCTCGAGCGGCAGGCGATACCGGCTTCGTGGGCACCACGGAGCCGACGCACCGTGCGCGCAGCGCGCCGCCGGTGGCGATCCTCAGCGAGGTGCGCGCCGCCGAACACGCCGAATACGACCGCGTCGTGTTCGAGTTCGCGGCTGCCCCGTTGCCCGGCTACCACGTGGAGTACGCGACGGGACCGGTATACCAGTGCGGATCGGGTGACGAAGTGAACGTGCCGGACGCCGCAAAGCTGGTCGTGCGGCTGGACCCCGCACGGGCTCACGACGACAGCGGCAACGTGACGATCGCGGATCGGCAGCGGATGCTGGCGCTGCCCGCCCTGAAGAGGTTGTTGATCATTTGCGATTTCGAAGCCCAGGTGGAGTGGGTGTTGGGCGTAGCGGCGCGGACGCCTTACCGCGTCAGTGAACTGTCGGGGCCGCCACGATTGGTCCTGGATGTGCGACACTGAGAGAATCCGAGCGATGATAGGGAGAGCGTCCTTCCGGGCAAGTCAGGGGATAGGCCTCATCGCGGTGCTGGCGTTCGCCGCACTCGTGGCGGCCTGCGGCGGCGACGACGAGAGCCCGGTCGAGCCTGACCCCGTCGATCTCTGTCAGGAGTTCAGCCTGGCACCTGTCTCGCTGGGCATCGGGATCCCCAACCCGCTCGATCTGACGCTATCACCTTTCGATGCCGAGTTCGCCACCGCCGGCGACCAGTTCGACGTGCCGCCCGCAGTGCTCAAGTCCATCGGCTGGGTCGAGACGCGTTGGCAGATGGTCGCGGGAGCCGAGGAATTCGACGGCATGCCGGCAGCGTACGGAGTCATGGCTTTGCGCGGGGCGCGGCTCGAGCGCGGCGCCGCCCTGGCCGGCGTCAGCCTCGAGGCGGCACGGAACGAACCGCTCGCCAATATTCGCGCGGCGGCTGCCTTGCTCGATGCGTATGCCGAGGATGCCGGCATCGAGCGCTCGAGTCCCGACGCGTGGGCTCCGGTGGTGTCGCGCTACAGCGGGATCGAAATCGAGGCTGGACGAGTCGCCTACGAACGGCAAGTGAAGAGCGCCCTCAACCGTGGCGTTCGGCAGCAGGTCGCGCTACGTGCCGATCTCGACACCTGGGGCGTCGAGATTTTGCACCTCTGCATCGAGCCCAAGCTCCCGCCGCCGCCACCGCCGCCACCGCCACCGCCACCGCCGCCTCCGCCACCACCCACGGACACGGTGGATTACCCGCCGGCGATCTGGCGGCCGTCGCCCAACTTCAATCAACGAGCCGGCGACGAGCATTTCGTCATCATCCACACCTGCGAGGGCAGTTACACTGGCTGCTGGAGCTGGTTGGTGAATCCCGCTTCAAACGTCTCTTCCCACTACGTGGTCGATGAGGAGGGCACGGAAATCTCGCAGCTGGTACGCGAACGCGACCGAGCGTGGCACATCGCGGCGCGCTACGACTGCACGCTGAATTACGGGCAGGACTGCCAGCTCAACGACATTCAAAGCAACCACATCACCATCGGCATCGAGCACGCTGGCTACGCGTCGCAGGCCGCCTGGCCACTGAACCAGATCGACGCCTCCGCGGCGCTGGTCTGCGACATCACGCGCGACAACGACATTCCCCGCGACTGGCAGCACGTCGTCGGGCACGGTCAACTTCAGCCGAATAATCGCACCGACCCGGGGGCGAATTGGCCGTGGGTCTTCTACATGCACACCATCCAGCGCCATTGCGGCGAGGTCGTGGTCGACGACGAGGGCAGCCTGAACGACGCGAGCGTGGCCGCCACCGTCATCGACACGCCGACGGAGTGGACGGCGACGAACTTGACCGCCGGCTACTACGGCGACGGATACCGCTGGGCCGCGACGCAGGAAGACGCCACCGATGGCATTGCCTTCTCGTTCTTCGTCGAGTCCACCGACAGCATGAGCGTCGATGCGCGTTGGACGAGCGGTTCGAACCGCACGCCTCAGGCTCAGTACGTCGTGATCGACGCGGCGGGCGATACGCTGGGAGACGTGCGTATGGACCAAACCAGCGGTGGCAACGAATGGCACAACCTGGGCCGCTGGGAATTTCCCGCCGGTTGGAACCAGGTGGTGCTGCAACGCCGAGACGCGCCGGGCTGGGTGGTCGTGGCGGATGCGGTGCGGGCCCGCCGCGACTGATCGTCGACGCACCATCGATCCAAGCCACTTGCGCAGTTCTCGGGGATCCGACCCGCAGCCCCGGGGTTGATCTCGAGCGATCCGGCCTGTAGCCTTTGATCTCCGTCTACCCGTGGAACCTCGATCTGGAGCTGCTCATGCGTAGCCTGCCATTCCCGGCGATCGCTCTCCTCGTCCTTGCAGCGGCACCCTTGCAGGCTCAGAAGAAGGCGCCACCGATCGACTTCGAGAGCTTCACACTCGACAACGGCCTTTCCGTGATCGTCCACGAGGATCACTCGACGCCCATCGTCGCCGTGACGATGTGGTACGACGTGGGAAGTGCCCACGAAGAGGAAGGCCGGTCGGGCTTCGCGCATCTATTCGAGCACATGCTGTCGCAGGAGACCGAGAACCTGGGTCAGGGCGAATTGCGCCGACTGGTCACCGCCGCCGGCGGCACACGCAACGCCACGACCAACTACGATCGGACCGCATACTACGAAGTCCTCCCCTCCAATCGCCTCAATCTGGCCCTTTGGCTGCATGCCGAGCGGCTGGGCCGCCTGCAGGTGACGAAAGAGAACTTCGAGCGCGAGCGCGAGGTCGTCAAAGAGGAGCGGCGTCTGCGGATCGAGAACCAGCCGTACTCGGAAGGCGTGGAAACGCTGGACACTCTGGTCGCCGATTGGCCGCCCTACAATCACACGGTGATCGGCAGCATGGCCGACCTCAACGCGGCGACTGCGGATGACGTGCGTGCGTTCTACCGGAAGTACTACGTGCCGAACAACGCGACGCTGGTCGTTGCGGGAGACGTGACCGTCGATCAGGTACGCCAGATGGCGGAGGAGTACCTGGGCGGCATCCCGCGCGGCGCCGATCCACCGCCCTTGCCTCCGCTCACACCCACGCCGCGCACCGACGGCGAGCGAAGAACGACGGTGCAGGATGAACTGGCGAATGTGCCAGCCTATATCGCCGGCTTCAACATTCCGCCCATCTCCGCTGAGGATTCCTACGCTCTCGAGTTACTCTCCAGCGTCTTCAGTCAAGGCGAGTCTAGCCGACTGCACCAGCGGCTGGTGAAGGACGAGCAGGCGGCCCTGGTCGTCTTCAGCCAACTCGACTCACGACTCGGGCCGGGCGTGTTCTTCTTCGCTGCCCTGCCCAACCAAGGCGTGGCAATCGAGCGGATAGAAGCTCTCATCGACGAAGAGGTCGAGAAACTCAAGACCGAGGGCGTCACCGAGCGTGAGCTGCAGAAGGCGAAGAACCAATTGCGCTCGAACGAGATCATGAGCCGTCAGACAGTTTTCGCCAAAGCCAACGAGTTGCAGACGTACCGCTACTACTACGGCGATGTCTCGCAGATAAACGACAACCTCGAAAGCTACATGGACGTCAAAGTCGACGACATTCGTCGAGTGGCGCGCGAGTACCTGGCAACGGTCAATCGTACCGTCGTCGTCGTCGTGCCCGCTGCCGGCGGTGAGACGCCGGAGCCGAACCCGTAGGAGACTCGGGATGGATATAAGAACGCCACTTCATATCGCAGGCGCGATCGTGTTCGCCGTGACGAGTGCCGGATCGGCCGTCGCGCAACAGGCACCGCCGCCCGCCCTACCCCTCGAGCCGGTCGATTTCCCGGAGTACGAAGAAGTCACTCTCTCGAACGGCGCTCGTGTCCTTATCGTCGAGAACCACGAACAACCGGTGGTGACCGTCAACTTGCGTATCCAGAGCGGTACCGCCGACGATCCCGCTGGGAAGGGCGGCCTGGCATCGGTCGTCGCCACCATGCTGAACAAGGGTACCGTCGACCGGGACGCGAAGCAGATTGCAGAGTCGATCGACTTCATCGGTGCCTCGATCGGAGCGGGCGCCGGGGAGGACTGGACCAGCGTCACGGCGACGACTCTATCCGAGTTCCTCGACCAAGGGCTCGAGATCCTGGCGGACATGGTCGTCAAGCCGACGTTCCCGGAAGAAGAGTTCGAGATCGAACGCAAGCGGTTGCTCACCGGACTACAGGTCGAGTTGAGCCAGCCGGAAGCGGTGGCCACACGGCGTTTCATCGAAGGTATCTATGGCGATCATCCCTATGGCAACTTGATCACCGAGCAGTCGCTCCAGTCCATCGGTCGGTCTGACATGGTCGAGTTCCATGGCCGATACTACCGCCCGGACAACGCCTTGTTCGTCGTCGCCGGTGACGTCGAGCCCGACGACATCGTGCGGCGGCTCGAGAAGCAATTCGGCGGATGGGAACCGGCCCCCGTCGCGGACGTCGATTTCACAGCGCCGCCGACCCGCAGCGAGCGGACGATTCACTTCTACCACAAGCCCGGTTCCGTGCAGGCCGTCATCCGTCTCGGTCATCTCATGCCGCCGGCAACCGACGCCGACTGGGTGCCGCTGGACGTCGCGATGCGCGTGCTGGGCGGAGGGGCGACGGGTTGGTTGTTCCAGGTTCTGCGCCAAGAGAAGGGGTACACTTATGGAGCCTACGCATCCGCGGCCAGGCGTGTCGACCGCGGATACTTCCAGGCGTGGGCCGAAGTCCGGAACGACGTCGCCGATAGCGCATTGGCGGATATGCTGGCGGTGATCGACCGGATCCGCAGCCGCCCAGTTCCGGCCGAGGACCTCGATCTCGCGCGAGACTATCTCACCGGCTCGTTCCCACGCGAGATCGAGACGCCCCAGCAGGTGGCTGGACAGGTGGCCACCGCTCGCTTGCGGGGACTGCCGGACGACTATCTCGCGCGGTATCGTCAGCGGGTCGCGGACGTGGACGGTGCGGAGCTACAGCGGGTCGCCTCCAAGCGCCTGCGGCCGGACAACGCGCTCGTGGTCGTCGTCGGCGATGCAACCGAGATCTACGACAAGATCGCTCCCTTCGGTGCCGTCGAGCTGTTCGACGTCGAGGGAAAACCGATCACGCTCGCCGCTCTCGCCGTTGAGCCGGCGGCGTTCTCGTTCGACGCCACCGCCATTCAGCCGCTGACGCTGGCTTACACGATCAACTTCCAAGGCAACCCCATCGGCGAGCTGACTACTCAGGTCACCCGCGAGTCCGTGGACGGCCGCGATGTCGTCAGATCCAAGACGGCCGGCGGCGCCATGACCATGACGATGGAGCAGGAAGTCGTTTTCGAGGCGGCGACCTTCACCGGGATCGAATCGCACGCATCGCAGAAGATGGGCACGCAAGGAGTCGACATCGATCTGCGTCTCGAGGATGGTGTCCTAACTGGCACGGTCGTCGGAATGAGCGAAGAGCCGCGCGAGATCAGCGCTCAAGTAGTGGACGGCACGCTGCTGCCTGGAATGGATGACTACGTCCTCTGGCTTGCCGACTTCGATGCGAATACGGAGATCGACATGCCGGCCTTCAGCGCACAGTCGGGTAATCCCTACACACTCAAGATGACGGTCGCCGGTGACACGACGGTGACGGTTCCGGCCGGTGAGTTTGACGCCTACAGGGTCGAGGTGAACAGCGCTCAGGGCTCGGCGACGGTGTACGCCCGGAAGACGGCTCCACACATAGTGCTCCGCCAAGACCCTGCCGGCCAGCCGATCGTCATCGAGCTCAAGGAAATCCGTTAGAACGGGCTCGCGGCCAGCGTGACAAAACGGGCGACAGCCAAAACTGTCGCCCCGCGCCTCTTGAGGTGCCGTGTCCATGCCCTAGCGGGCCCCATCCCGAACCGAGTCCTCCTGCGATAAAGCAGGCACTGCGAGCCTTGCGAAGAACTCGGCGGTGCGATCCAGTCGCGCCGGGTCGTTGACCTCGAAGAACCAGAAGCGCTCGAAATCGGCGAAATTCATCAGCAACTGCATGGTGCCCTGCGTCTTGTGTTCCGCGATCAGCCAGTTGACCACGATCCGATAATCGAGCCGACCGGTCGGATCGAGCGGCTCCCTGAGATCAAAGATGAAGGGCGCCTGCTCCGTTCTGATGCGGGTGATGGGATAGTCCGCCAGTCCGGTGTAGT
>JASFLD010000244.1:0-6501 GCA_050118275.1 Gemmatimonadales bacterium | reverse complement strand
AGGATTGGCGCTCAATGATGCCTTCTCGACGAAGAACCTGAAGAAAAGAACCTGTTGCGCAGACCCCGTTTTCACGCTCGGACCCGATCTGCTCCTCCCACAATCGCCAAATAATAGCGGATATCTTGCTTGTCAAGCATTTCTTGTCCACGCCCGATCGCTCCGAGCGACACCCGTTGCTGCAGGGTGACAAGGCGCAGATATTGTCATAAAGACCCAAGCGAAATTCGGTAACGGACCGAGACACGCCCTCGGCCCCCAACTCGCTATTACCATGAAACAGCTTACACTCTCGCTGCCCCTCGCAGGCCTCCTGGCGACGGCCCTCCTCTTGGCCGCCGGCTGCAAAGCGCCCCAGGCATTCGGCGACCGCAACAGCATTATCGTGCGCGCCGAGCAGTCACTCTGGGCCCAGGTCGACTCGGCCGTCGTCGATGCCCTGGAACAGCGTTCGTTCACCACGCGGGCCGAACGCATCTTCCAGGTCACCTTTGTGGCCGCCGACGATACGCTCTGGCGCGACCTCCGCGCCTGGCAGCAGGTCGTCGTGCTGGGAACCCGCGGAGACGACACCGTCGAGCGGATCCTGCGGGCGGCCGATAGGTCCGATGCCAGCTCGCCCGCCCTCGTGCAGACTACCGACATCTGGGCTCTCGAGCAGCTGGTCACGCTGTTGCTGCTTCCCGACACCGACCAGGCGGAAGCCGTCGACCGATTGTTGCCCGAACTCTTCGCCTCGCTCGTTGACAAGTACGACGAGTGGATCTTCGACCGTCTGTACACGACGGGCGTCGACGACTCACTCACGCAGGCCCTCTCGAATCAGGGCTTCTCGTTGGAACTGCCGCGCGTGTACATGGCCAGTCAACAGGACTCGCTGTTCCACTTCACCAATCCGTATCGCCAGGGCGACACCGACTTGCTGCGCTCGATCCTGCTCACCTGGAAGACGGGCGGCGGAGACATGAGTCAGGATTCCTTGCAGGCCTGGCGCGAGAACATAGACGAGACGTACTACGAACCCAGTCAGGACATCCTCGAGACGGGCATCCGCCGGGACAGTATCCAGGTCGGCGGACGGCCCGCTCTCGAACTGCGTGGCGTCTGGCAGGACCGCAGCGACTTCCCCGCCGCCGGTCCGTTCATCGCCCGATCCGTAGCCTGCCCGGAGCAGGACCGCACCTATTACATGGACGCCTGGGTCTTCGCACCCGGCAAGGACAAGTATCCCTATGTCCGACAGCTGGGGATACTGCTCGACTCCTTCCGCTGCGTCGACGGCGGACCAACCGCCGCGAGTGATCCTGCAATCGCCCATCGCACAGCGGGATAGATCGTCATGTCGTTCGTCCACCTCCACACGCACAGCGACTACTCACTCCTCGACGGAGCGAACAAGCTCGAAGCGCTGATCGAACGAGCTGTCGCGCTGAAGATGCCCGCCGTCGCGTTGACCGACCATGGGAATCTCCACGGAGCCCGGCGCTTTTACGGGATCGCCCGCGCCCGCGGCGTGAAGCCGATCATCGGCTGCGAGGCGTACGTGGCCTTCGGTGACCGCCGACTGAAAGAACGCCCCTCCGATGCCCCCGCCGACTACTCGCATCTCGTTCTGCTTGCCAAGAACCAACAGGGTTACCGGAACCTCGTAAAGCTGGTCTCCATCGGTCACACCGAAGGATTCTACCGACGGCCGCGAGTCGACCACGAGACGCTCAGCCAGCACGCCGAAGGCCTGATTTGCCTTTCCGCCTGCATGTCGGGAGAGATCTCTCAATACCTTCTGCTGGACCGGTACGAGCGGGCAAAGGAGGCCGCCGAGTGGCACGCCGCCCTGTTCGGGGATGGGAACTACTGGCTGGAGATTCAGGACCACGGTATACCCGCCCAGGAGAAGATGCGCGCCGGGGTGATCCAACTGGCCGATCAGCTCGGGCTGCCGATCGTCGCCACCAACGACGCGCACTATCTCAATCGCGAGGACGCCGACGCTCACGACATCCTGCTCTGCATCGGCACCGGCAAGGACCGCGATGATCCCAAGCGCCTCCGCTTCTACGGCCAAGAGAGCTACTTCAAGTCGCCCGCCGAGATGGCGGCGACCTTCCCCGATCATCCCGAGGCGATCGAGAACACGCTGACCATCGCCGACTCCTGCAACATCGAGTTCGAGAAGAAGATCTACCTGCCCGCCTTTCCCCGGTCGGCGGGGTACGAGTCGGAGGATGACCTGCTTCGCGAGTTGGCGACGCGCGGCGCTAAGCAGCGCTACGGCGAGCCGCTATCCGATGAGGTGCGCGAGCGACTCGAATTCGAGCTCGATGTCGTGACCCGCCTCGGCTATAGCGGCTACTTCCTCATCGTCTGGGACTTCATCCGGGCCGCGCGAGACGCCGATATTCCCGTGGGCCCCGGGCGCGGCTCGGCCGCTGGCTCGCTGGTCGCCTATTCGCTGCGCATCACCGACATCGATCCCTTACGCTTCGGACTGCTGTTCGAGCGTTTCCTGAACCCGGCGCGCGTCTCGATGCCCGACATCGACGTGGATTTCTGCTACGAGCGCCGCAGTGAAGTGATCGAGTACGTGCGCTCCAAGTACGGAGCCGAGTCGGTCGGCCAGATCGTCACCTTCGGCACGATGCAGGCGCGTGCGGTTGTCCGCGACGTTGGCCGGACGCTCGGATTCACGCCAGCCGAGACCGACCGCGTCGCCAAGATGATCCCCAGCTCTCCCGGCTACTCGCTGAGCGTCAAGGAGGCCATCAAACGCGTCGAGGAGCTGAAGACCTTCTACGAAGAGGAACCGCGCAATAAAGAACTGCTCGATTATGCGGCCACACTGGAAGGCCTCTCCCGGCACACTTCGGTCCACGCAGCCGGCGTGGTCATCGCGCCGGGTCCGCTCGCCGACTATGTCCCCGTCATGAACGCTCCAGCCCGCGCCGCAGCGGTCGAGTCCGAGAACGGCGATCTCGTCATCACGCAATACGACATGGTCAGCCTCGAGAAAGCCGGGATGCTCAAGTTCGACTTTCTCGGGCTACGTACGCTCACTGTGATCAGCGACGCCGAGGCGATGATCGCGCAACGCCACGGCATTCATGTCGACTGGGATGAGAACGGGCTCGAAGACCCTGAGGTTTACCGGATGCTCGCCAGCGGCGCGACGGCTGGCGTCTTCCAGTTCGAATCCTCGCTCGCCACGGAAAAGCTCCGCGCCATGCGCTGTGACCGATTCGACGACCTCATCGCCGTCAACGCCCTCATACGCCCGGGGCCACTCGACTCCGGCATGACGGACGTCTACATCCGGCGAAAGCGCGGGGCCGAACCGGTCAGCTATCCTCACAAGACCCTCACCCCGGTGCTCGAGAATACCTACGGCGTCATCACCTACCAGGAGCAGGTGATGCGCGCCGCCAACGTGATGGCCGGGTTCAGCCTCGCCGAAGCCGATGTGCTCCGCAAGGCCGTCGGCAAGAAGGATCCGGTGCTGATCCGCCGGGAACTGGACCGGTTCGTCGATCGAGCCATGCAGCGCGACGTCACGCGCCGCGACGCCGAACACGTAGCGTCATTGTTGGAGACGTTCGGGCGTTATGGATTCAACAAGGCCCACGCAGCCGCCTACGCACTGATCTCGTACCGCACCGCCTGGCTCAAACGGCACTATCCCTCCGAGTTCATGGCGGCCCTGCTCTCGTCCGAGATCGGAAATACCGACCGGGTCGTCGGCTATATCAACGAATGTCGCTCGCTCGGCATCGAAGTGCTGCCGGCTCATGTGAACGAGTCGGGCTACAAGTTCACCGTCGTCGACGATGACGGCATCCGCTTCGGCCTCGGCGCCATCCGCGGTGTCGGCCGCTCGGCCATCGAATCGATCATCCAGGCACGACAGGAAGGCGGACCGTTTACCTCCCTCTTCGACTTCTGCAGCCGCATCGACCTGCGTCTGAACAACAAGCGTGTCATCGAGGCGTTGATCGGCGCCGGCGCGCTGGATGGCTTCGGGACTCGCGCCTCGCTCGTGCAGGGGCTCGAGGCCACGCTGCGCGAAGCCCAGCTCCGCCAGCGTGAGCATGAGACGGGCCAGCAGAGCCTGTTCGGCGGTGACAGCACCGAAGAACGACCCGCCCCGCCGTTACCCGACTTTCCCGAGTGGTCGGAGACCGAGAAGTTGGCGCGTGAGAAAGAGCTCGTTGGATTCTACGTCTCGGGGCACCCGCTCGATACGCATCGCGATCTGGTCGATCTGTTCGCCAAACGTGCCAATACGAGCAACCTGGGCGCGCGACGCGATCAGCGGGTATCGGTGGCCTGTGTGGTCACCGAAATCACGCGGCGCATATCGCGGAAGGATGGAGCCGAGTGGGCCCGCCTCGTCTTCGAGGACTACTACGGCACCGCCGTAGCTCTCGCTTTCCGCGATGTCTGGGCGAAGCATCGCGATCAGCTCGAGCCGGGGACCCCGGTGTTGCTCTTGGGCTCTGTATCGGGCCGCGAGCGCGATGAGGAAAATCCACCGCTCTTTCTCAACGACGTCGCGCCCCTCGAGTCGGTCTACGAGAGCGGTCGCGTCGCCATTTGCCTCGAGTTGGAGAATGGCAGCGAGGTCGACCGTGAGAGTCTCAGCGAAGCCGTGCGCATCGCACGGGACCATCCCGGCCCTGCCGCACTGCAAGTCAAGCTCCGTAACAGCGGTGAGGAGCCGTCTCGGTTGCGGTCGCGAGCCGTTTCCGTCGCGCCCCAACCGGAACTCCTCGAGCGACTTCGCGCCACCCTGGGACGGGAGCGCGTCCGCCTTGTGGAGGTGTACAGCCAGCCCGATTCCGCTACATTTCGTTGAGAGTATCAACCTGTCAAAACGGTCCGCTTGCGTTATCTTACACGATTTCGCGGGGTTACGTTCAGCTATCGTCAACGGCGATTATGGCAACTCATCAGGATTTCGAGCGCTCGATCGGCGAAACCGTGGCCAAGATCGGGCACCTGCAAGAGATGGCCAGTGCAAGGGGGCTCGACGTGGAAGCTGAGCTGAAGACGCTGGAAGCACGCCTGGAGCATCTGCGGGCCGAGACATTCAAAGCGCTCACGCCCATGGAGCGTGTGCAGATCGCTCGGCACCCTCAGCGTCCGCATTCACTCGACATGATCGAGCGGATATTCACCGACTTCATCGAATTGCACGGCGACCGCTCCTTCCGCGATGATCCCGCGGTGGTCGCCGGTTGGGCTCGGCTCAACGGAGAGTCGGTCATGGTGGTGGCACAGCAAAAGGGGCGCAATACGAAAGAGAACCTCAAGCGCAACTTCGCCATGATGCACCCTGAGGGTTACCGCAAGGCGCTCCGCTTGATGCGACAGGCCGAGAAGTTCCGCCGGCCCATCATCACCCTCATCGACACACCGGCAGCTTATCCGGGGATCGGCGCGGAGGAGCGCGGTCAGGCTGAAGCGATCGCCAGGAATCTGCTCGAGATGTCGCTGATCGAAACACCGATCGTCGCGGCGGTAATCGGCGAGGGCGGCAGCGGCGGCGCCCTCGGCCTCAGCGTCGCCGATCGCATCATCATGCTCGAGTACGCCATTTACTCGGTCATCTCGCCGGAAGGCTGCGCATCCATTCTCTGGAAAGAGAACACCGAAGAGGTGCGCTCGAAAGCGGCCGCCGCCCTCAAGCTGACTGCGCCCGACCTCCATCGGCTCAGAGTGATCGACGAAGTCGTCGCCGAACCGGAAGGCGGCGCCCACGACGACTGGGACCGCGCCGCTGAACTGCTCAAGGAAGCTCTCGTTCGGCACATGGGCGAGTTGCGCGGCAAGCCAGTCGATCAGTTGCTCGACGGCCGCTACGGGAAATATCGAAAGATGGGGGCTTGGGCGGGTGATTGAGCGGGCGCCAGAGACCATCGAGCAGACGGAAGCGAGCGACTCCCGAGAAACAAACCCGAGCCCCGAACCGATCGTTCCTCCGCAGCCCGCCGGAGCGCGCGCAGAAGAGGAATCGCACGCCGAAACGACCGACCCCGTCCCGCTGGCGCCACAACCCTATAGTCCATCCGGGATAATCCAGAAGGGTCCTACTCCGCAGCTCATCGAGGTCCGCTTCAAGGGCAAACGTCGCGATTTCTATGCCGCGCATTTGGTGCCGCCGTTGCGGCCGCGCGAGTACGTGGTCGTCGAGGCGGATCGGGGACAGGATCTCGGCCTGGTAACCGCTATCGGCGAACTGGCCAAGCGCAAGTGCGATGCGTGTGAAGGTTGCGGCCCCAAGGGCCTGCCATCCCAGCGCGTGTTGCGGCGCGCGGCACCGGTCGATGTCGAGCGCGCCATCGACCTTCGCGGCCAGGAGGGTCCTATACGCTCCGAGGTCCGCCAGATGGTCAACGAACACAGGCTGAAGATGAAGATCAGCGACGCCGAGTGGCAGTGGGATCGCAACAAACTGATCATCTACTTCACCGCCGAGAAGCGCGTCGATTTCCGCGTCCTCGTTCG
>JASFLD010000243.1:0-6508 GCA_050118275.1 Gemmatimonadales bacterium | reverse complement strand
ACCCATCTGGGTACGGCGCCTGGTCACGATGGCGCCCTCGCTGTTCGTCATCGCCGTCGGCTTCGATCCGACCCGGACCTTGGTCATCAGCCAGGTGGTGCTCAGCTTCGGACTGCCCTTCGCGATCGTGCCGCTCGTCATGTTCACGAGCCGCAGCGAAATCATGGGCGTCCTGGTCAATCGCCGGCTCACCACTGTCGGAGCCTGGCTCATCACGACTTTGATCGTCGCCCTCAACGTATACCTGCTCTATGATACACTCCTCTGATCTCCCCCGGCCGTTCCGGCGCGTCCTCGTGCCGCTGGATGGTTCGCCGATCGCCGAGACGGCGCTGGCCGTAGTGGCGTCGCTCGTCGAGTTGCTCGATTCGTCCGTCTTGCTGCTCCATGTCATCGAGCGAGATGCCCCTGTGGCTGTGCACGGCGAGCGACACCTGCGCGATGCAGGAGAGGCACGCGAGTACCTCGAGGAAGTCGCAGATCGGGTACTGCCCGCCGCTGCGACGATCGAACGACACGTCGAGACGCCGCCCGTGGGGGAAGTTGCGCAGAGTATCGTCGAACACGCCGCGGAGTTTGGGAGCGATTTGATCGCACTGTGCACTCACGGTCGCGGCGCCCTCAGACACCGCTTGTTCGGCAGCGTGGCCCAGCGCGTCGTCGCCTCGGGTCAGGTCCCTGTCCTGCTCGTACCACCGGAGCCGGCCGGGCTGACGCCTCTCTCCGAGCTGCGACATTTGCTCATCCCGCTCGACGGGACGGTCGAACACGAGGGCGGGCTGAAGCTGGCCGTCGCCATCGCGCGTTCGGTGAGCGCCCGGCTGCATCTGGTCGCGGTCGTGCCCACGCTGAGCAGCATAGGCGGCCCGGAGGCGGCGACGGGCCTGTTGTTGCCCCGGACTACCGCCGCGGTTCTGGACCTGGCCCGAGAACGGGTTGGAGCTTATCTGGACGAGCAAGTGGCGGATCTGACGGCTCGTCAGCTGGCGGTCACAGCGGAGATCAGGCGCGGCGACCCTACGCGCTCGATCGTCGGAGCCGCAGAGACCTGGGGTGCCGACGTCATCGTTCTGGCTACCCACGGACGCACTGGCACGGACGCCTTCTGGTCGGGCAGCGTCACCCCTAGGGTCTCGGCCCACGCCCGGCTGCCGTTGCTCTTGGTTCCCGCGGCTCGAGAGGACGTCACTGCCGAACCTGAAGGTCCCGAGTGACAACATCGCCAGCTACGAACTGAACCGATAGATGCACGTTTCATTCGAGCTGGCCTTCTTGGTATCGATCGTCGCGGGTTTCGTCGGTGCGATGAGTGGAATGGGTGGCGGCGTCGTACTCGTCCCGGCTTTGGGTTCCCCGTCGCCGACCACCGTCATTCGTACGGAAACCGCGCCAGCGCGGCCGGCCTACTGGCAGGTCATTCAGTCCGTCTCCACGGTCCTCAGTTCGGCACGCGTCACCGGCAGACTGTCGGGATACTCTCGCTGGAGAAACCCCACCAGCTTCTCTCGGACATGACAGCGCAGGTCCCAGGCCTGGGACGAATCCGAGGCGCTCATCAGCGCACGCAACTGCATGGTTCGCTCGTTGGTGTCCGTTACCTGCAGGCCCCAGACCTTGCCGTCCCATAGTCCCGACGCCTCCAGAATGCTGTGCAACTCGCTGCGCACCCGCTCCACTGGAACATTGTAGTCGGCGTAGACGAATACCGTACCCAAGAGGTCGGCCGTTACCCGGGTCCAATTCTGAAATGGCTGCTCGATAAAGTAGGACAGGGGCACCACCAGCCGCCGAAGATCCCATATGCGGACCACCACGTACGTCGTTCCGATCTCTTCTACCCGGCCCCACTCACCCTCCACGATCACTACATCGTCCAGCCGGATCGGCTCGGTTAGAGCGATCTGCAGGCCGCCGATCAGGTTGGAGATCGTCGGTCGCGCTGCCATGCCGACAACCAGGCCGGCTATTCCCGCAGAGGCGAACAGACTGACTCCAAGGTGACGAACGCTGGGAAAGGTCATCAACATGACGGAAAGCGCGACTATGCTCACGACCACCGTCGTGACCCGACGAAGCAGTTGAAGTTGGGTTCGGACGCGACGTGCCTCGAGGTTGTCCGGCACATCCATCCGGTATTTCGTCGAAGCGATGTCGGTGACGATCTCGGTGAGGGCGATGACGGACCAGCCCAGGACGGCGATCATGGCTAGGGCGAGAAGATGCCCGATGGGCTGTCGGAGGAATTGTGGCAAGGGCAGGACAGGGAGCACCAGAAAGACGGCGAGTAACGGAAGGATGATCCGCGTCGGCCTGCGTGTGTGCCGGATTATCGAGTCGTCTATCGAACTTCCGGTGCGTTGGGCGAAGCGTGTCGCGGCGACGAACAGTATCCAATGCGCGATGAGCGCGAGCAGAACACTTCCGACGAGCATGGCTCCAGACCAGAGCCAATCGTGCCAACCACTCCAGGGTAGTTGCATCGCAGTAGTCCTTTTGGCTTGATCAACGGTCGCGATCGAGCGTCGAGCTCCGATGCCGAAGCAGGCCAGGGCAGAAAGGGTGTTAGCCGCCCCGAACTGTAGCCAGGGGGCGCCTACCGGTACGACGCGCCGTCGGGCGCTGCCCTCCCGCCATATCGCCGGTCGTGTGCAGCCCTCTGCCTCTTCCGTTCATGTGGACGAGAGAGAGGATGTGGCGATGCACTATGGCCGGCCAGGCGTATCGGCGCGCAGTCGACATTGCTTGACGGCGGACCCGTCGCTCCCCCGTGGGGTCGGCGAGCAGTTGCCGATACTGGGTCACGAATTCGTTGGGATCGTTGGTTTCGAGCACGAGCCCGTTCCAGGCATGCTCGGCGTAGTCCTCTCCCGTACCGCCCGTGCAGGCGACACCCCCGACGGCCATCGTTTCGAGACCCACCAGCCCGAAGGGCTCGTGTCCACTGTTGGCCAGAACGACGGCGGAACCACGAAATAGCAACCGGCACATCGTCGGCGTCAGCGGCGATGTCAGGCTGATGATGTCTGCGTCACCGGGTTCGTTCAGAGCTGCCATGAGGTCGCGCGGCCCCGGACCCTGCAGCGACCGCTCTTGCAGATGCAATCCCCGGTCGATCGTACGCGCTTTGACCTCGCCACCATGCGCCTCGCAGCCGCCGCGTGCGATGAGGAGGGGCCGTTGGCCGAGTCGCTTGAGAACGGCGACCGTATCGATGGCCAACAGCCAGCGCTTATCGGGATCCCAACGGCCCACCTTGCTGAGGAGCAACCTTCCTACCGTGCGTTGATGGAGTCCCTTCACGGCTCCCTGTGTGGGACGTCGAAACGCTGTGGGGTCCAGGCCGTTCGGAATCACGTGCGCATCGACTCCCCAGCCCCACATCCGGAGGCGCATGTAGCGGCTGACGGTGGTGATTCGCGCCGCACGGCCGAGAGCGAGCCAGTCGATGCGGTCGAACCCGAAAAGGTTGTTAGCGTTCCAGAGGATGGTGACCCGGTCGCGCAGTCCCGCGCTTGCCAGCAGCCAATCCAGATGGATGACGGCATGGGTGGTCTGCCATTCCTCGGCAAGGACGATTGTTCGGCCCCCGGTCTCCGCCAGATGTGATTGGATCATCCGCGCGACTACCGGCGGTAGAGATCTGGCGTAGTCCTGCCGTTTTCCCTCTTCGCCGTCATAGACGCCGCTCGGGTGGTAGCGGCTGATCCATTGGCACCAGCGATGGAGCGTCAAACGACCGCACGTCTCGTGAGGGGGCAAGTCGGGATCGCCGATGAACCAGAGGTGGGTGTCGAAACCCGAGTCGGCGAGCGCTCTGGCTAGGCCGCTGACTCGCGTGGCAATTCCGCCCGCTCTGGCATAAGCGTCCGGGCCTTCGAAACTCAAAAGATGAAACTGAAACGAGCCCGGGCCGGCGGATCGTGTCTCTCGCGCGGCCGGCGTCCGCGCAGAGGCGACTGGTTGAATCATCGTTTGGCCTCCACGGGGGTGGCTGTCGGGTCGACGTTCTTTGGCTGTGGGTGAATGGCGCGCACGAGGTCAGCGTCGACGTGAGGCGCGCCGGACGGGTCTAGCTGGATCGAGATCAGGAGGAGGCTCCCGTCATCGAGAGTGAGACGAAGGCGACGACAGTCAGGTCGGATCAGAACCTTCTGCACCTGATGTCCCTGGATTCCCTTCACTGCCTGGACTGTGCGGCTGGAATATACCTCGTCATTGAAGCGCATCTGACCCTCCTCCTGATCTCATCTGCTCAGCGAACGTGACCCCAATCCCGTAGGAGTGATGGTTCATGTCCGCATTCGCGGCCCCGGATGCTCGTCTACGTCGTGGCGGGCTCTTCTTCCGCCGGGAGATTGACGCAGGCAGCCCCCTCAGCGTTGGGGTGCAACACTTTGACGAAGAACCCCTCATGTCTTTGCTCGGTCGGCCTCTCGCCGAGTGCGTTCATGGGCACCGCGGTGAGACTGCTGCCGGTACCCTCTTCGCTGGCCAGTACCGACTTGAGTACCGCGGCCCTCGGACCCTGCGCCTCGCACGTTCCGTAATAGATGCCCGCCGGGTAGTCGTCGCCGGGCGTGAGGTGATCGAGGCTGAGCTTGACGCTCAGAGTGTCAGCCGAGCGCGATAGCGTGATGCTGCCGGTGATGTCCGAGTCGTTCATCGAGCCCAGCGCCAGGGTCTCGGCTGCGGCGCTCTTCATGGGTGTACTGGAGGCCGCTTCGTTCATTTCGTCCTGCGGCTTCTGGCTCTGCGAGCACGCCGCCAGCAGCGCCAGGGCCGGAACAAGCAAGAGAGCGATTCGACTTCGCGATCTCATTCGTCTATTCTCCTTTCACTGCATTCACAGTAGTCGTGACAAGAGTGCACCCGTGAGAACTCGGACCGCGGGAAGCGGTCCTCCGCTGGATGCCGCGCGCGGAACTCTTGTACATCCCCGTGCGCGCCTTCCGGTGATTGGCAAGCGGTGTGCCCGATTCTCGGATCTCGTGGGCAATGGCTGGTTGCGGCGTTCCGCGAGGATTTGCTGCGCTGTGATGACAGACTTAGTGGATGTTCCGGGTGGCCGGAGGCGAGCGCGGGTGCTCGATATCAGCCGCCGTTCGTTCATTTCAACCGTAGGCAAGCGCCAGGTCGATGTCGGGTCTGCGGATAAGGCCAGGCGCTCTTAAGCCTGGCAACACACCCGGGTGGTGTCTTTCGTGCTTCGAATCCGGAAACCGACTCAAATTCACGGCGGCTCGTCCGTTATCAGCGGCTATCATCGGGAAACGACAATCAATAGCGATAAGTAGTGCACTGGCGTGGACATTGCGCTCCAGGACGAGTGCAATTGGCAAACGTAGCGAGCTTGCGGGAGACGATCTCGCAGCGCTCCTGATTTGAGCGGCGCCGCGATCGTCGGGGAGTTGCACGGCGTCGGCTCAGCGGACGAACCCCCCATGCCTGATACATCTGACCGCACGCCACGAGGTGATGTGCATGAGTGATGAGGACTCGGTCCGGATACTGACACTGAACAGCGGCTCGTCCAGCCTCAAGTTCTCGCTTCATGACATGGGCAACGGGGAGCGATTGGCGATGTCGGGCAGGCTGAGCGGAATCGGGCTGGAATCCGGCTCATTCAAAGTGAGCGGATCGGATGGTCGGATGCTGGTCAAGCGCAGCGTGGACTTGCCCGAGTGGGATGCAGCGCTCGGGATGTTGTTCGATTGGTTGGAATCCCGCCTCTCGTGGACCGGTCCGGATGCGGTTGGGCATCGAGTCGTTCACGGCGGTGCCAAGTATGAAGAACCGGTAATGGTTAATGACGAGTTGCTCGATGACCTGAGGGGGCTCGCACCGCTTGCGCCTGATCATTTGCCGCGCGAGATCGAGGTCATTCAGGCCGCACTTCGCGCGTACGGTGATTCCCGATGCCACGTCGCCTGCTTCGATACGACGTTCCATCGATCCATGCCGCAGGTCGCACGACTGTACGCACTGCCGGGTGAGCTTCACGAGCAGGGCATACTGCGCTATGGCTTTCACGGTCTCTCGTACGAGTACATCGCGGGCGAGCTCTCGCGGTTAGCCGAAGCCGACGCGAATGGGCGCGTCGTCATCGCGCACCTTGGCAGCGGGGCCAGCATGGCGGCGCTGCGGGATGGCTGCAGCATCGAAACGACCATGGGGTTCACGCCGGCGGGCGGCCTGGTGATGAGCACCCGGTGCGGCGACGTGGATCCAGGTCTCCTTGTTCACCTGCTTCGGGACGGAAGTCGGACCGTCGAAGATGTCAACGAGCTGATCAATCAAAGGTCGGGGCTTCTGGGACTCTCCGGCATCAGTCCGGACATGCGGGACTTGCTACAGATCGAGCGCGAGGAGCCGCGTGCCCGATGCGCGATCGAGGTTTTCTGCTATCAGGCGCGGAAATACCTGGGCACCCTGGCGGCCGTGCTGGGTGGTCTTGACACTCTCGTGTTCACTGCTGGAATAGGCGAGAACGCGCCATCGATCAGGCGAC
>JASFLD010000242.1:0-6581 GCA_050118275.1 Gemmatimonadales bacterium | reverse complement strand
ACGCCGCCAGCACGCGGCCGATCGAGGCTACGCTGCGACGCAACTCGACATCGTCGCATAGTCGGAGCAGGTCCGCTTCGGATCTCCGGCCCGGCCGAAAGTAGCGAGCGACGATATCCGGGTCGCGCTGGCTCGCTCCCCCCCCACCCGTCGCGGCGCGCAGGGAGGCTCCCAGCGCCGCCAGAGAACGCCCCTCGGGCAAGCTCCGTAACCAGGTCTCGAACGGATCGGTCGACCGGCTGCTCATCGATTGTGTTCGCATCGCTGATCTTACCCCTTTCACAGACCTGACCGCGGCCTCCGCGCGCTCACCTACTTGTCACGGATGCGGCCCGGCATTTTACTCATCCGATTCCAGCCGGAGCCTTCGCCGCAGCTCGTCGAGGGCTCGGTAAACGCGATTGTACACGGTCTTGCGACCCGGCCAGCCCACGATCCGTGCCACTTGATCCGCCGGGACGCCTTCGACGACGAAGAGCAGTATGGCGGCGCGAAGGTCGGGCGGCAGAGTCTGGAGCGCCGACACTGCAAGTTCCACATCCGGGCCCAGTTCGTCGGGTAGCACCGGGCCGTCATCCAACTCGACCGCGGGGACAACGCCGACCAGTTCGCGCGCCAACGGCCCGGCCTGATTGAAAACTTCCCGGTGCAGCTCGCGCACAACTCGCAGAAAAGCTCCGAAGCTCTCATTGAAGCTGCCGTCGACTCTTAGAGACTCATAGGTCTCGACATAAGACATCCTGCTTCCGGACAGGCACCGAAAGATTCGGCGGTGTAGTGGGCTGAGATTCAACAGGGAGGCATCCAGGCGTCGGCGTCCGTGCTTGATGCGACACCAGTCGATGACGAGATTGCGGACGACGGTGACCAACCAGGTGGAGAACTTTGCCGGGCCGTCTGGCTCGAATCGTCGTAACCGCCGGAACCCGTCCTCGCGCAGTTTCTCGCATACGAGGGCGAATGCGTCCATCCGCTCCTCGCCGTGGCGCACCAACCGGCCGATCGTCGCGAAGATCAGCGCACGATAAGTCGCGAGGAACTCGGCCCAGGCTGCTTCACCGTCGCCGGAGGCGAGATGTTGCGCCCACAGATCGTATTGTGGCTCTTCTCTCGTCACCGTTCTCTGTTACACGGATCTTCGGCCCCGATTGCTCAGCCGGCATGACGCCGACGGCGTACCGGACACGCGAACGATTCAGCAACCTGTCTGCGTCCCGACGATGGTCAGCGGTGGCGACGGAAAGGACATTCAACGAGGGTGATCCTTCTGCCGCCGATCACCCGGCCTCACCCGGCCCACCTTGAGAATGCATTCCACCGGGACGCGGGTTCCGTTACGACCTTCCTTCTGGTCTCCGAATCGTCCTGAGTGCCAGCGGTCCTCCGATCTTGGGAAGACGAGGCTGGATCGAGCGCGGGAATGCCCATCTCGTTGCACCGCGGCGAAATGATCTTGATTGACTCAGAGCCCGGGCGCATCTTGTTCGGGCCACTCGACTATGCTCAACAGCTCTGACAGGTAGGAAGGCCAGGGATATCTGTCATACCCCGTGGAGAAAGGGAAGATGTCATGCCGAACGTACTCACCAGGTTTGGTGTCGTAGCGGTGTTCGCCGCCGTCGCGCTCAGCGCCTGCGCGGCGCCGGAAGCTCAGACCGAGGACGTGAGCGCGGCGATACAGGCGGCCGACAACCGCTTCGCAGAGGCGTTCGCCGCCGGTGACGCTGAGACGGTAGCTTCGCTGTACACCGAGAATGGACAGCTGCTACCGCCGAACTCCGATTTCGTCTCGGGTAGGGCGGCGATCCAGGGGTTCTGGCAGTCGGTGATGGGCATGGGTGTGGCGGAAGCGAAGCTCGAGGTGGTGGAAGCGGAAAGCACCGGCGACACCGCTTGGGAGGTGGGTCGGTACACCCTCTACAGCGCCGCAGGCGATACCATCGACGAAGGCAAGTACATCGTCATCTGGAAGAGAAACGACGCGGGTTGGCGCCTACATCGAGACATCTGGAACAGCAGTCGGCCGGGGACGCCGTAACGCATCGCCCCGTTGGCGGACGGAGGTTGCCGTCCGCTGCCGGGGCCTTACGGATGAGAGATCGGCGTCTCAAGCGGCTCAGTTGATGAGGTGCCGCCAACTGTAGGTTTGCTCCTGCCAACGGAGGAAGGTGTGTGCCCGGGCCAGTTCTTCGGCCGCTTCACGAATGGCGCCGGTGTCGACCGGCAACCGGGAGTTGTCGAGGGCGCGGACCAGTCGGTCCAGGGTGGCGATGATCTGCACCAGGGCTGTGGGATCCAGAGCGTTTCGCATGGCCGGGGCATCCTTCGAAGCGCGGGACGATGAAGGCGGGTCACAGACGGTAGGGCCGACGGGCGCTCCGTCGCACGAACGGGAGCTACGAGCCCTCATCTTAACGACGATTTGCGGCCGCCGAAGGTCACAGCGTGGGTTGTGCGGCGCAGGGATCGGACCGCATAATACCGGCATAGCAGCGTCTCTCATGACATCGAAGAATCCTCGCGCGATACGGCTGTCACTCTAGCTTGGAGGTACGCCGATGCGTCTGCTCCCGGCACTATTGGCTTCGGTCGTCTTTGCAGGCTGTTCCGGGGTGAAGCTCCCTCCCACGACACCGGACCAGATCCAGGTCTTCTACGAAAGTCGGGGTCAGTTCCCACAGGAAAAGTACAAGTCGTTGGCTCTGCTGGACCGAACCTACACCGATGAGATGTGCGCGACCGATCTCCAGGAGACTTGTGACGACCAGGACGTCTGGGAGTACGGGCTGAACAAGCTGAAGCAGCTGGCGGCGCAGCTGGGAGCCGACGCTTTGCTGGTGCACGAAGTGGGTTACGCGCAGTCGGGTGAGGGTCGCCGTTACAACGCGTCGGCCATCTACTTTCCTAGCCGGCACCCAGAGCTCGAGCAGTAGCTCGTCGTCACAACTGCCGGGCGGGGGGCGCGGCCCGCCGCGAACCTTGCTGTGCTTGGACCGCGGCATGGCGCTGGCGGAGCGGGCTGGAACGGCGGGCGCAGCGCATCTACGAGCGATTGGCGGCGCAATTCACGGACCGGGCACCAGTCAGACGGTTCTTGATACTGCTGGCGGAGCAAGAGAGCACGCACGCCGAACTGCTGGAGTTGTGTGAGGCGATCGCGAAGCGCGAGGGGTGGATGGAGAGGCACTTCGCACGCTGGCGAGCGGCGATCCCGCGGCTGAAGCGGCAGATGGAGAGCGCGGAGGACGGGATCGAGTCGCGCGGTTCTCTCGATGAGGCGCTGTGCCTGGTGCTTCGCATCGAGAGCTCGGAGATAAACGACATCTTCGCCAGTGTAGTGGCCGCGACCGACTCCGAGTTCGTCCGACGGCTCGAGGCATTTCAGGAGGCCGAGGCGGCCCACATGGCATTCATCCGGGAGAAGATCGCCGAGTTCTCGCCCGGGCTGGCGGAGGAGTGTGCCAGGCTGGGAACGAAACGTCTCGATCTCGGCGCGGACGCGCCGTGATGTCCCGGGCTGTTGGCCCGGGTGCGCGCGAACCTTACATCTCTTGTGACCGGAAGCCTGACGCCGATATTTGATGTCGGCGCGGCGCCGGGTCGCTGCTGGTCAGATTGGCGCCTCAGCGTCCACCGTCCTGAACCACTCTTTCAAACGGGAGGGCAGCAGTATGGAAACGGTTTTCGGTATCTCTGCCTTCGTCGGTGCGCTCTTTTCGGCCGTCCTGCTCGTCCTGGCCGTAGTGCTGCCGATCTCGGCGTATGCGGCGCAGAAGTGGGCGCATCGATGCTATCTGGAGCTGGAGACGCTGAACCGTACCATCGACGAGTTCACTCGCTTCGTGATCGAGCGGGAGTACACTGATACGGAGGGCGGGGCCGGATAACCCCGAGCAGGCCCGGTGCGCCGGTGCGGAGCGGACCGGCAGGGCAGGGCTTCACCTACCGCTCTAATCGGCAGATTCATCTAACTCTCCTCAGGCAGGTGATCATGATTGCTTCGGTCAAGCTGCCGGCGGTGTCAGCCCGACGGCTGGGACTCCATCCTGCGGCCCTGCGCCGGCGGGTCGAGGAACTGCTCGCGAAGGCCGACGTGGCGATAAACGGTGTCCGGCCGTGGGACATCCGCGTCCATGAGGATGGGCTGTACGCCAGGGTGCTGGCAGAGGGCGCTCTGGGTTTGGGAGAGTCGTACATGGACGGCTGGTGGGACTGTGACCAACTCGACGAGTTCTTCCGCCGTATTCTGGCGGCCGAGCTGGATCGCCAGGTCAAGCCGACCGCCGACTTGCTGCGCGTGGCCAGAGCGAAGCTGCTCAACCGGCAGAATCCGCGGCGGGCCTACGAGATAGGTCGACGCCATTACGACATTGGGAACGATCTGTACGAACGCATGCTGGACGAGCGGATGATCTACAGCTGCGGCTACTGGAAGGACGCGGCGACGCTGGACGAGGCGCAGGAAGCCAAGCTGGACCTGGTGTGCCGCAAGCTGGGACTGACGTCGGGGATGAGAGTGCTCGACATCGGCTGCGGTTGGGGAGGTACGGCCCGGTTCGCGGCCGAGCGCTACGGCGTCGAGGTCATGGGTATCACGGTCTCGAAAGAGCAAGCGAGCCACGCCGAGGAGTTGTGCCGCGGACTGCCGGTCGAGATACGCCTGCAGGACTATCGGGATCTGGAGGGTCTGTACGACCGCGTCCTGTCGCTGGGGATGATCGAGCACGTGGGCTACAAGAACTACCGGACATACCTGGAGGCCGTTCGACGGTGCTTGGGTGACGACGGCCTGTTCTTGGTCCAGACCATCGGTGGCAACGCCTCGGTCACGCGAACCAACGCCTGGACGGAACGTTACATCTTTCCGAATTCGATGCTCCCGTCGGCGCAGCAGATCACCGAGGCGGCGGAGGGGCTGTTCGTCCTCGAGGATTGGCACAGCTTCGGAGCGGACTATGACAAGACGCTACTGAGCTGGCACCGGAACTTCGAGGCTGCCTGGCCAGCGCTGCGGAAAGAGTACGGCGATCGCTTCTACCGCATGTGGCGGTACTATTTGTTGTCGAGCGCCGGGGGATTCCGTGCGCGGAGCACCCAGCTGTGGCAGATCGTTCTGTCGCCGAAGGGGGTGCCGGGCGGATATCGGTCGGTACGTTGACGCAACGAATAACCAATACCGAGCAAGGAATAAGGGAACGTCGAAGGAAGAGCAGCGTTGGCTGACCCTTGGACATTGAGTGTTGGACATTGAGTGTTGGACATTGAACTGGTCGAGAGGGTTCGCCGCCTAGAGAGCGTGAGCCGGCGGCTGGAGCCGGAGGCCAGCGAGCGGTCTGCGGTGCGCGACGCCGTGGTGGCGTACGCCGAGGACTTTCTGGCGGGGATAGAGCAGCGCAAGACGTACGAAATCGAGAAGGAGCAGACGAGGAAGCTGCGTGCGTCACCGTTCTCGGACGAGCCGGCTGAAATCGATGAGTTGCTCCGGCTTGTGCAGGATTGCGTCGTAAAGCCCGGCCTCAATCCTGCATCGGGCGGGCACTTGGCCTACATCCCCGGGGGCGGGATCTACATCTCGTCGCTGGGCGACTACCTGGCCGACGTGACGAACGAATACGCTGGTGTGCGCTTCGCTGGCCCCGGCGCCGTCGAGATGGAGAACATGCTGCTCGATTGGATGGCCGGGCTGGTCGGATACCCGGCGGGTTCGGGTGGGAACCTCGCCTCCGGCGGCAGCATCGCCAACTTGATCGGCATCGTGACGGCGCGCGAGGCTCACGGGCTAAAGGCGCGCCACTACGACCAGGCCGTCGTCTACTGGACGGGCCAGGTCCATCACTGCGTGGACAAGGCGCTGAGGGTAGCCGGACTGGGCGGGTGCACCAAGCGCTTCGTGCCGATGGACGGCCGGTACCGGATGGACCCGGCGGCGCTGGAGCAGGCGATAGCCGAGGACCGGCGTGCGGGACTCATTCCGTGGCTGGTCATCGCATCGGCGGGGACGACGGATGTGGGAGCCATCGATCCGCTGCAAGCCATCGGGCGGATCACCAGAGCGAACGGTCTCTGGTACCACGTCGATGCGGCGTACGGAGGGTTCTTCGCTCTGGTGGATGAGTGCCGGCCGAAGTTGGCGGGGATGGAATTGTCCGACTCCATCGTGCTCGATCCCCACAAGGGTTTGTTTCTGCCGTACGGCACAGGCGCGGTGCTGGTAAAAGACAAGACGGCGCTGCAGCGGGCGCACCACTACCAGGCCGCGTACATGCAGGACGTAGTGGCCGAGGAGTCGTTGTCCGTCGACTCGCCGGCCGAGCTGTCACCCGAGCTGACCAAGCACTTCCGCGGCCTGCGGCTTTGGCTGCCGCTCAAGCTGCATGGCGTGGGGGCGTTCCGAGCCTGCTTGGAGGAGAAGCTGTTGCTGACCCGTTATTTTTATGATCGGGTGCAGGGCTTGGGCTTCGAGGTGGGACCCCAGCCTGAACTGAGCGTCGCGACCTATCGGTACGTTCCGAGATCGGGCGGCGCCAACGCCTTCAACGAAGCGCTGGTGCGCGAGATCCACCGCGATGGCCGGATGTTCA
>JASFLD010000241.1:0-6636 GCA_050118275.1 Gemmatimonadales bacterium | reverse complement strand
GTTTCAGCTATCCCTGGCTTCAATCCTCCTTGGACGTGTTCGGCAGCAGTGGACAGCTGAAACACCCGCCGTAGCACGGATCGCGGACGAACGGTTCGAGGCAGCGTGGGCAGACAGCGCTGATCGTGTACGGGGTGAACTCGTATCCACAGCGCGCGCAAGTGGCGGCGGGACAAAGGTCGGGGAGATCGGTGGTCTGCACGGCGGATTGTGCGTCCTCACCCTCGCGGCGTCGCCAGAGTAAGACTCCACGCTGCAGCAGTTTTCGCGTCTTCATCATGCCAACCCTATGAATGCCAGGACGCGCGCGAGCAGACCGCCCACCGTGAATGCGACGATCCAGGTGCCCAGCCAGATACGAAGCGCCGTCCGTGCGCCGTGCTCCTTGGCCATCACCATGATGCTGGCGACGCAGGGCACGAAGAGTGTGATCACTACCAGCGCGATGAGCGCTTGGGCCGGGCCGAGCCCCATGTCATAAAGGCCGGCCGCGCCGAAATCGCGCCGGACCAACCCCATGACTATGGCTCGCGCCGTCTCGGCCGGCAGATGCAGCCAGCTGACCATCAATGGACGCAGCAGCCGCTGCCATAGCTCCAAGCCACCGGTGACTTGCAGGACAGCTACGATCAGGGCCCCGGCGACAAACCACGGTGTTGCCTCCTGCATGAACCAGAAGCCCTTCGTGAGCGTCTTGCGGGCCACGGCCCCTGGCCGGGGTAGGCGGAGCGGCGGCAGCTCGATCAGCAGCGGAGTCGACTTGCCGGGCAGCGCGCGGTCGAGAACGGTACCCACCGTGACGAGCATGAGGAAGATGATAGCCGCGTAAGCGAAGGCCCAACCGCCGCCGAATCCCGCCAGAAGAGCGGCTATGACCGCCAGCTGGGCCGAACAGGGGATGGCGAAATTCAGGAGAGCCGTGGCAATCGTCTTCTCTCGCTTCGTCGACAGCAGCCGCGTGGTGATCGTGCCCATCGTCACGCAGCCGAAGCCCAGGATGATCGGTATGACGGCCCGACCATTTAGGCCGATGGCGCTGAGTAGTCGGTCCACCAGCGTGGCGACCCGCGGGAGAAAACCCGAATCCTCCAGCAGCGCCAGCGCGAAGTAAAAGGCCGCGACCAGCGGTGCCAACAGGAAAACGACATAGGTCACCGTCATGGTCAACAGGCCGAACTCGCCGACCAGGATCTCACGGATCGGTCCGCCTATTCCGATCCCGTCGATGATCGAGCGGGCGAAAGGCTCCCATAGCTGTTGCCCCAGAAGGGCCTCGGTGAACCCCACCAGATGCTGAGCCACCGCCACGCCGACGAGCAGGTAGATGGCGGCCAACGACACCGCCAGCATCGGTAGCCCCCAGTGGAGGGTAACCGAAGCCCGCTCGAGCCAGTCCGCGAAGCGGCGTCGTTGCCCAGCCTGGTGGACGACGACGGCGTACAATCCATCGGCGGCACGGCGTCGCGCGGCGTCGTCGACGCCGTTCAGAGACCAGGAGCCGGGACGGGCATGCTCGATGGCCCTCGCCAACTCGTCTAGACCCTCGCCCGTCACCGCGACGGTGGGCACGACGGGCACGCCCAACTCGCGCTCGAGCTGAGCGGCGTCGGGCTCGCTGCCGGCCTTGCGCGCTTCGTCCACGAGGTTAAGAGCGATGACCATCGGAGCACGGCTCTCAACTAGCTGCAACGTCAGGAAGAGGTCGCGGTCGAGGTGCGCGGCATCCACCACATTGACGACGACGCCAGCTCCATCGATCAATTCGGTCGTGATCCGCTCTTCTTCCGAATGGTCGCCCAGGCCATAAGTACCTGGCGCATCGATGAGCGGCTTGCCTCGCCATTTCCCGGCCATGGCCTCGACGGTCGTACCGGGAAAGTTGGAGACCTCCGCATAGGTGCCGCTGAGATGTGAGAAGATAGCGGACTTGCCGACGTTGGGGTTGCCCACCAGCACGACCGAAGCCTCGCTCGCTTGTGAGGCGGGAGATGCCACGGCACTGGCAGACGAAAGAGCGCTCGGCTGAGGGCCGGCGCCGTGGCAGGAAGTCACAACGTGGTGACCTGGACTTGGCGCGCCAGTTCCCGCCCGATCGCTACCTGACGGTGACGGCGTTGCAAGACGATGGGACCGAAAGGTATGCGGCTGACGACTTCGACATCGGCTCCTTCTTCGAAACCGAGGCGCGTGAGCTCACGTCGAGCGTTGACGTCAGCGATGAGCGCGATACGAGTTCGGGTTCCCACAGGTACAGAGTCGATCCCCATTCCAGATCTCCTTGGGGCTGAGAACGAATATCAAAGTCAATGTGATTGCACTTTTCATGCCCGTCAAGACCCCAGCGGCTCGGAGTTTTAAGTGGCTACGAAAAATAGACTTATACTGCAGGGTTCGCCCCGCTGCCGTCACCGACACGCCTCACGATCGAGTCAGAATGCCACAATGCGACGCGCTTCTGGCTCCCCAATAGTCGGATATCGCCCTTCCAGCTAAAGTCCGCCGCCACTGCTTTGGAGCGCCCGCACCTATGGCCCGTGTTCCGGTGATGGCCGGGGATTCCTCCGGCTGTGCAGCGCGCCTGGGCATCTGGGCGGGCGCGGTAAGCGCCCCCCCGGCTTGTTCCGAGCGGGCGCCGCAAGGTGACGCGTGGATGCCTTCTACTCGTGTTGCGTTGCCTGTGGAGGGTCAGTACTGTGGGAAGGGACACGGTGTGTGGGTCGCGGCCGGCTTATGGACGACGGTGCTGGATGATCGAGATCGACGGCGCGCACGGAGAAGGTGGCGGAGCCATATTGAGGCAGGCTCTAGGGATGGCGGCCTACGCCGGCGTGCCCATCCGCGTCGTCAACATTCGCGCCGGCAGACCGAGGCCTGGCCTCGCGCCCCAACACGTGAAAGCTGTAGAAGCGATCGCTGCCGTGTGTGGGGCCCGTGTTGAAGGAGTGGAGTTGTCGTCGACGCGGATCGGTTTCGAACCGGGCCTGGTTCGCCCGGGCGTCTTCGCCTTGGACATCGGTACGGCTGGGTCGACCACGTTGCTGCTGCAGACGCTTCTTCTCCCGTGCTTGACCAATCCGGGCGAGTATGAGTTCAGACTGACGGGCGGGACGGACGTGCCGTGGAGCCCACCCGCCGACTACATGAAGAACGTCACACTGCTAGCATTGGGCTCGTTCGGAGCTTCTGAGTTGAACATGCACCGCCGAGGCTATTATCCGAGGGGAGGTGGTCGGATTCTGGCCCGCCTGTTGACCGGACCGGAACCGGCGAGCGGCGGCCTCGATTTCTTGGAGCCGAGCGAGGTCAAAGCGATCAAGGGGATCAGTCACGCGGCCGCGCCCTTGCAGGAGCGACATGTGGCAGAGCGACAAGCCGACGCAGCCGATCACTTGTTGAGTCGCCTGGGCTGTCCGGTGGAGATCGCGGTCGAGTATTCGAACGCCGCTTGCTTGGGTAGCGGCGTGACGCTCTGGACGGAATCAGAGCGAGGGGCTCGCCTTGGCGGGACAGCCCTGGGGGCCCGAGACAAGCCGGCCGATGTCGTGGGCCGCGAAGCCGCCAAGTCGCTGATGAACTCCATGAGCGCCGGGGTGGCGGTGGACCGCCACTTGGCGGATCAGCTGATCCCCTTCATGGCGGTCCGCGGGGGATCGCTGTTCACGACCGAAATCTCGTCGCACCTCCGGTCCAACATCTATGTGGCCGAGCGGATCATCGGGGCGCGTTTCGAGGTGATGGGAACGATCGTCTCCGTGCAGCCGCACGCCTAGCGACCGTCGCGCAACGCGGATCGGCTGCAACTCGCCGCGGGCTCCCGCCCGGCTCCCGAGGTCATCGGGAGACCGGCGGGAGCACCGCTCTGGCCTCCGGCTTCAACCATCGACTCGCGGTTCGGCCGAACGTTCCGGGCTACTTCGGTATCGCCGCCAAAGTCTCGGCTGTCGAAACGCCAGCCAATCGCTTCTCCACCACCGCGCTCCGAACATCGTCGGGCAAATAGGGTGAGGTCAGGAGACGATCCAGCCTGACGAGACGCCGTTCCATGTCGATCTTGTCCCCAGCGATCCAGGCGATCCAGGCGGCATCCGCCAGGGCCCAAGCCTGGCAACGCAGGTCGCCGTAGGCTGCCGACTCTTCGGCCAGTCGCTCGAGAATCTTGCCGGCCGACTGGTAGCGATCCTGGTAGTAGTACGAGTTGGCGATGCGACGCATGGCGGCCGAAGGGAGCTGATCGTGCTTGCGCGCCAGCTCGGCGGCCAGTGTGTAGTATCGGCGTGCGGTGCCCCACTTGCCGGCCGCTCCCAGATCGTCGCCCTCATCGATCAGTTTCTGGATCTTGACGCCGATGTCGGTGGCTTGAGACGTGGCGGCGAGGTCGTCGGTGCTCTGTACCGCTTGGAGCCTGGGTGCCGCAGTGATCGCCAGGAGGGTGACAGCGGAGAGAGCGGCGGACAGCCGTAGTGCGCCTTTCATAACGCGCCTTCCTTCCTTCGACGCGTAGATCGCGCCGTTGTTCCAGCTGTCCCCTGTGCCCTACAAATCGTTGGACGTACCAACGGCGAAAAAGGTTGCTCCCGGATCGGAGCCCAGGCGGGCGACGCACCGGGAGCAACACTGCAGTCTTGTTGGTGCTCTTACATCTTCCCCTCGGGATCCGTCGCCTACTTGACGAGTGCGAGGGAATAATCGCCCAACCGCTTCTCCTTGATCTTCTGCTTCACGTCGTCCGGCAGGTAGGGCGAGCTGAGTAGACGCTCGAGACGAACCAAACGTCGCTTGACGTCCAGCGTGTCGCCGGCTTTCCATGCGACCCAGGCGGCGTCGGCGAGCGCCCAGGCCTCGGTCTTCAGGTCACCGTATGCCGCGGCTTCCTTGGCCAATTTCTCGAGCGTCTTGCCGGCGGTCTGGTATTTGCCCTCGTAGTACTGCGTGTAAGCGATCCGGTGCATGGCCTTCGCCGGAATCTGGTTGTCCTCGCGCATGAGCTTCGCCGCGGCCTCGTATTCGTGCCGTGCGGCGCTCAAGTCGCCCTGAGTGAAGAACTCATCACCGCGCTGGAGATGGATCTGAATGTCGTTGGGAGAGGCGATGGCAAGCTCGGTCGCGAAGCTGGACGACGGTGCAACGACCAGGAGCATCATGGCTGACAACAACGAGGTGAATAGAGCGATACGTTTCATGTCGTGACCCCCTTTGACCGCGTGACGCAGATCACGCGTCTTCGTTTTCTCGTGTCCAGGCCTGCCTCGCATGGTTCATAACGCAGCCGGTGCAGCCGCGGTTTCGTGAACGCGGCCGATTTTGGGCCTTCGCTATCATGTAAGGATCAGTTGGCGATCATGTCTGATCAGCCAAAAGATCATTTGGCTATCATGTAACGCTGGGGCGGGGGGGGTGATGAGTAGGTCAACGCACGCGCTCGGCCAGGGCGCGCAACGAGTCGCTGCTGATGCGTCCCACCAATATCAGTTGGTATCCCCGATCGTCGATCCAGCGGTAGGCGGCTAGCCCGCTGGGATCGACGGTGAGGACGGGCTGTGACAAACCGGTCTCCGGGCTCGCGTCGCCGATGCGCTGCTGGATGAGGATGATGGGGTGACCGGCGGCGTCCTCGTACGACAACCTGACGGCCGGCAGACCCGCCCGGGCTCCCCTTACCGAACTCCCGGGGCCGACCTCGACCTGCATCAGTTGGAGGTCGGGCAGCATGCGGAGCTCTCCATTGAGCCAGGCGGCGGCCTCCCCGGGCTGGACGCTGAGAAATCCAGCCGCCGCCTCGTCAGCCGCGTCCCGGAGCTGCAAGGTCCTTTGCGCAAAGACGCCGCTGGTGTCGGCGTATGCCAATGCCTGGTCGGGCCGGGCTTCCTGTAACTCCTGCCGCGCGGTCGGCTGACGTCGAGCCTGCACACCGGTTACGGTCGGCTCGGACCCCGGCGATCGAGGGGCGATCTCTTCGGTCGCCGCGCGAGCGAGATCCTCGCTCGGCGGCGCGGGTGTCCGCTCGCGGGAGACGGCTCCCTCCCGGTCGGCTTCCTCGGTCTCCGCCTCTGCGGCGGCTCGACGGTTGGGTTCGGTGGGAGCCGCTGGCAGCTCGTTGGCGGTCTTGAGCCTGCGGTCCTGGGAGACCTCCGCTTCGCCGACCTTCGACTCGGCCGCTTGTTGGCCGAGCTCGGCGTCGATCTGCGCCCCGGATGCCGTTTGGGAAGGTTCCGCTTGCTCGAGAGCGTCGGCAGCGAACACGCGAGTCCGGGGCTGCCGGTATTGGGAGGCCGGTGCGTATGAGGCGCTGGACCAGTACGTGTTCGAGAACCAGCCGAGCCCGAAGGCGACGGCGATGACGGCCGCCCAGGCCAGACTGGGCCTGGCCCAGACGCGGCGTGTCGCTTTGCGGGTCCGGGCAGCGGCGCGTTCCTCCAACTCGCGCCAGCCTGGCGCGCTCACTGCTCCCGGCTCGACGTCTGCCAACAGATCTGAGGCGGCGCGAGTCGCAGCGGTGGCGGTGGCGAGACGGTCCTGACATTCGTCGCAGATCTCGAGGTGCGCCTCGATCTGCTCCATCTCCCGCGCGGCGCATTCGCCGTCCAGGTATGCGTGAAGTCTTCCTTCCTCAATATGCGACATCTTCATCACTTCCTA
>JASFLD010000240.1:0-6641 GCA_050118275.1 Gemmatimonadales bacterium | reverse complement strand
CCGTTCGAGAAGCGCGCGGCCAATTGGAGGACTGGGCATGCGAAGCAGCGCCATCTTCCCCGGAGTCCGACGCTCTGTCGCCGGCCGTTGGGGCGAAATGACGAGACCGGTCGGTCGCGCCCTCAGACCTGTGGGGCGACGGCCCCTGGCCCGCGTCGCAGATACACGACGATCGGGACGACCAGGGGCAAGGCCGCGAAGGCCAGCGCCGCGATCCCGTAGCTCAGATATGCGCCGCCTGCTGACTTTAGAAACGGCATCGCCAGCAGGACCGCGTCGATCGTGTAGTGCGCCACGAGCATGGCCACCAGTCCGTAGCGGATGAACACCCAACCGAAAACGAGTCCCACGATCGTGAGCTCGATGCCCCGGACGTAGACGGGGTAGACCGGATACGTCGAATGCCCGAAGGCCCAGATCATCGCGGGAATCAGCAACGCGACGAAGGTGACCTTCAGATACCGCTTCAGGAACGAGACGCCGAATAGACGATAGACGACCTCCTCGCTGACCGCCGCCTGCGTCGCGATCAGGATCGGCACCAGCCAAGGCAGATACATGCTCAGCAGCTGGCTGTGGGGACTGTCGGCGGGCAGCCAGACGCCCAGGTACCGAACGCCGATCAGATAGAAGGCCGTGACGTAGCCGAGGAAGGCGAGCCCGACCGCGTAGCCCCGCAAGGTCTCGCCCGCCGCCGGCCGCGTGAAGAAGCGGCCAGTCACCCACGCCCCGAACGCCTTCAGGCTCTCCGGGAAACGCTCGGCCGCCAACGACTCGCCCGCGGCCGCCGTGACCCAGATGACCAGGCCGAAGATCACGGCGGCGAAGATCGCGCCGGCCAGCGCCATGCCCGCGTAGACCGTGTAGTCGATCTCAGTGACGTACTGCGCCTTGAGCAAGGGATAGCTCAACAAGCCGGTGACCAGAACGCACACCGCCACGACTCCGCCGGAAACCAGCCCCGGCCGCCAGCGCACCCGATCGTGCTTGTACAAATAGATGGACAGGATGAGGGCCGCGATGACCAGGCCGGCCGACAGGCCCAAGCTAATCAGGCCGAGCAGCCCCCCGACCGACGTCTGCTTGCTCTGCTGGCGCAAGAACCCCTCGGGTACGTCGAAGTACTGGCTGAAAGCTCCCACCTGCGATCCGTAGATCTCCACAGCCAGCCGGATCGAGCCGTCGCCAGCCTCCGGGTCGTCCGGACGCCACGCGACTTCCGAACCGATCTTCTCCCAGGTGAACGCATGATCGAGCCGGTTGTCCCGGCTCCGAGTGGACTGGTCCTCCAATCGCCATTGCGCCAGATCGATGTCCAGTTCTTCGCGAACGAAGCCCCGTGCGATGACGAGGGCGGAATCCTGGGCGAGCGAATCTCCCGCGGCGGCTTCTGGCAGCGCATGCCGGAAGCGCAAGGGTCGACCTTCCGGCGTCAACCGCAAGATGAACTCTTCTTTTTCGCCGGAGCGGAACCACCGAGCCCGCCAGTTCCAGAGCGCCATCTCCTCGCGCGCGAAGCGCGAGGTCTCGGGCAGGCCCTCGACACGCTGCAGAAAGACGGCGGCATCCCCGTCCACCTGGAAGGTGAGGCTGGACTCGAAGGTGTCCGGATCGATGCCGAAGCCGCGTACGTACTCGTCGGCCTGCCTCTGGATCGCGCCGCGCGACAGTTTCAACTCGATGGCTGCGGCAGGGAACGCTGCATCGTAGAAGGCGATGAACACGAAAGCGCCAGCCGCCGCGCCCAGCGCGAACAGACCGTCTGAAAGTCGCATAGCCGCCCCTCCTCCGGGTTGGGTCGGGACTCCCTAGACTTGGCGACACGCCGGCCAGTGTCAACCGTGTCCGCCGGTCGTCGGCGGCCCGCGTCCGGTCTTGCATGCCGGAGGCGCGTTCATAGTTTCGCGTCAACCGCGAAGATGAAGCTGGATCAGGCGGCGCATCTGCAGCGTCGCGCTCGTGGAGGTGTCACATGGATCTGGGGATCGAAGGCAAAGTCGCGGCGGTCGGTGGAGCCAGCACCGGTCTGGGCAAAGCCGTCGCCTGGGCGCTGGCACGCGAAGGCGCGCGTGTCGCGATCTGTGCCCGGGGCGCCGACCGTCTCGAGAACACCGGCCTCGCCTTGAACCGCGCTTCGGGACGCGAGATCTTCGCCTACCCTTGCGACCTGGCCACCGAATCGGGTCCGGACGACTTCGTCGAGGCTACCGTCAAACAGTTCGGCCGCGTGGACATCCTGGTCTGCAACGCCGGTGGGCCTCCCGCCACGGTCTCGTCGACGACGCCGGCCGAAGCCTGGAGCGAGGCCTTGCAGCTGAGCCTCTTGAGTACGATTCGCCTCTCGCAGGCCGCGATTCCTCACATGAGGAAGCACGGCTGGGGTCGCATCATCTGTTTGACCTCGGTCTCGGTGAAATCTCCGCTCCCTGGCATGGTACTTTCCAACACGGCGCGTCCCGGCGTCGTCGGCTACGCCAAGACCGTGGCCGAGGAATTTGCTCCCAGCGGAATCACGGTCAATGTCGTCTGCCCCGGCTACATGGCCACCGACCGCCTGGAGGAGTTGGCCGAGAAGCGCGCCCGGGATTCGGACACGAGCGTCAAAGATGTCATGAGCGGGATGGTGGCCAACATACCGGCGGGCCGCCTGGGTGATCCGAAGGAGTTGGGTGACCTCGTCGCTTTTCTCGCTTCCGAACGCGCCGGGTACATCACGGGTACGACCATCCAGATCGACGGGGGCTACGTGCGCGGTCTACTCTAGCTCACCGGGCGAGCCCATCCGACGAGCGCCCCCCGCGCCAACCCTGCGGGCTCACCCGCTGTCCAACCACTTGAAGCCTCTTCATTCGGAGCGTCGGCGAAACACAGCAGCGGGGGACAGGCGAGGGTATCGGGCCTGAAACCTGTTGTATCGCGGTGCGTAGTGTGGCATAGACCCCCGACCAAAGGAGCCGTGGAGCGCTGCGCGGCCCACGGGTGTGCACACAGTACGAGAAACGAGCGACAGCCCCTTTCACGGTAACTGTCGACAATACGAGACGGAGCAGCAGCATGAAGCGACGGACCAAGGTGGCGCTCGGGTTGATCGCCGTCGTAGCCGTCAGCGGTGTGGCGATAGCAGCGGTCAGAAACGGGAGCTCGAACGGCGAAGAAATCAGGACGGTTGATGTCGAGAAGGGTGACATCGTCGACAAGGCGCTGGCGGTCGGGCGAATCGAACCCGAGGTCGAGGTCAGCGTCAAGTCGAAGATCTCGGGCGTCGTCAGTCGTGAATTCGCCGATGTGGGCGAATTCGTGCGGGCCGACGCCCCCCTGCTGGAGATCAAGCCCACACCGACCCCGCTGGAGCTGGTGGAAACCCGACGCCAGTTGGAGATCCGCCAGCTCGAGCTGGAGAACCAGCGGAAGGAGCTGGAACGCCAGCGCCGCCTGAGAGACCAGGGCCTCATCTCACAAGATCAATACGAGACCGCGGAGCGCACTCACGGCGAAGCGGAGCTGAACCTGAAACTGGCGCAAGAGCGTCTGGCCCTGCTCGAGGACGGGCGAGTCCAGATGTCCGACCAGCGCATCGACGCCGTGGTCAAGTCGCCCATCCATGGGTTCATCCTCGAAAAGAACGTGGAGATCGGCGACCCGGTCGTCCCCCTCAACCCATATCAGGAGGGCACGGTGCTGATGACCATGGCGGAGATGAACGCGCTCATCTTCCGCGGCACCGTCGACGAGATCGATGTGGGGAAGTTGCGCGAGGGATTGCCGGTCGACATCAAGGTCGGAGCGCTACCCAACGCCAAGGTCACCGGCGTCTTGTCCAAGATATCGCTCAAAGCACGCACCGAGGACAACACCACGGTCTTCCCGATCGAGATCAATCTCGACGCCACCGACGGCGTGGTGCTGAGAGCGGGCTACTCCGCCAATGCCGACGTCATCATCGACCGGCGGGAAGGCGTGCTGATCATCCCCGAGCGTCTGGTCAAGATGTCCGGCGACACGGCGAGAGTGACGGTCCTGCTGGCTGACGGCACACAGGAGGAGCGAATCGTCAAGACCGGGCTGAGCGACGCGATCAACATCGAGATTATCGAGGGCCTGGCGGAGGGCGAGAAGATCGTCGAGCCGCCACCGCGTGAGATCGAGTGATCGGCGCCGCCGCAGAGTTCCACCGTAACGACGTGTAACGAGCAAGCTCGACCAAGCACCGGGAACGATCGTGCGACTATTCGGCAGCGTATCGGACTTCTTCCACGACATCAGGACACAGCGCCTCAGGACGGCGTTGACGATCATGGGAATTACCTGGGGGACGGTGGCGGTGATCGTGCTGCTGGCTTTCGGCGTTGGGATGGGGAGGCAGACCCGCAAGCGGATGCACGGTTTGGGCGAGCGGATCGTGATCCTCTTCGGCAACCGGACGACCAAAGCGTACGCCGGTTTCCCCGAGGGTCGCTACATCCGTCTGTTGGAGGAAGACGTCCAGCTGCTGCAGCGGGAGATCCCGGAGATCGTCGAGATCAGTCCCGAATACAGTACCTGGCAGGTACCGGTGCGAAACGGCCGCAACAGCGCCTTCCCCAACGTCACAGGCGTCTATCCAGTCTACGGCGACATGCGCAACGTGATTGCCGATTGGGGCGGTCGTTTCATCAGCCAAGCGGACATGGAGCAGCGGCGTCGCGTCGCCTTTCTGGGCAACGAGCTGGAGCAGTTGCTCTTCGACGGCGAGGATGCGGTGGGCCGGCAGGTCTACGTCGGTAACATACCGTTCACCGTCGTCGGAGTGCTGAAACAGAAAGAGCAGAACTCGTCCTACAACTCCCGCGACCGTGACCGCGTCTTCATCCCGGCCACCACGCACACCGCGATCTTCGGACAGAGATACGTCAACAACTTCGTCTACCGCACATCGAGTGCGCAGGTTGTCAAGTCGGTCGAGCGTCGCGTCAACGAGGTCTTGGGGAGGAAGTATCGCTTCGATCCCACCGACGAGGACGCGCTCATGGAATGGGACACGAGCGAGTTCGAGGCGATCATCGACAAGATATTCATCGGGATGAACACTTTCCTCGGCATCGTCGGCGGCTTCACACTCACCGTCGGCGGGATCGGCGTGGCCAACATCATGTACATCGTCGTGCGCGAGCGCACCCGCGAGATCGGTGTCCGCCGGTCGGTCGGGGCCCGCAAACGCGACATCATGTTGCAGTTCCTTGGACAGACCTTCGTCGTCGTCGGCTTCGGGGCGTTGTTGGGGTTCCTGATCTCGCTGGGCCTGGTGAAGTTGGGTCAAATGCTTCCCATGCAGGAATTCATCGGCATACCGACGATCTCTTCCTTCGTCGCCACCGCCACCATCGTACTGCTGACAGCGGTCGCGCTGCTGGCCGGGTTCTTCCCTGCCCGCAAGGCGGCGAATCTCGACCCCGTCGAATGCCTCAGGCACTGAGAGCGGATCCATGTGGCGCATACTGCTCGGCGAGTTCATCGGTGACCTGAAGGGTCAGAAGACTCGGGTCTTCCTGACCATGTTTGCCGTCACCTGGGGCACGATCGCCGTCATCCTCCTGCTCGCCTTCGGCGAAGGACTGCGCCACGCCATCGTCAAAGGACTGCTCAACGCAGGCGAGCGCATCTTCATGGTCTACGGCGGAACGACCAGTGTGGAATTCGAGGGCCTGCCCAAAGGACGACGCATTCGACTCACAGAGGAAGATCTCGAATTACTGGACCGCTCCATCGAGGAGCTCGACCTCGTCAGTCCGTCGTATGGCCGCTGGGGCACCACCCTGAAAGTCGGCGATAACAAGACGACTACATACATGGAGGGCGTCTATCCCGCCTTCGAGGACATGCGACGCATGTTCCCGCGGGCCGGCAGCCGTTTCCTCAACCAGCGAGACCTGAAAGAGAAGCGCCGGGTGCTGTTCCTCGGCAACGAGATCGCCGAGCAACTGTTCGAGGACACGGACCCGGTCGGCCAGACCGTCATGCTGGACGATCTGCCGTTCGTCGTCGTCGGCGTCATGCAGAAGAAGTTCCAGGACAGCATGAACAACGGGCCCGACGCGCGGCGCGCCATTATACCGGCCTCGACCTTCAAGACGGTCTACGGCCAGCGCTACGTCAGCCATCTGCTGCTGCGCCCGGCGAACCCCGCCCGGGCCGAATTCGTCAAAGGCGAGATCTTCCGCGTGCTGGGAGCGCGGTACAAGTTCGACCCGGAAGACGAACGGGCGCTGCCCATGTGGGACTTCATCGAAGACGAGAAGATGAGCAACCAGATCGCCCTCGGCATCGAGATCTTCCTGGGCCTCGTGGGCGCGTTCACGCTTCTGGTCGCCGGCGTCGGCGTCGCCAACATCATGTACGTCGTGGTCAAGGAGCGCACACGCGAAATCGGCATCAAGCTGTCCATCGGCGCCCGCAAGCGGCACATCATGAGCCAGTTCATCTTCGAGTCGCTCGCCCTCACGCTGATCGGCGGCCTGGTCGGTCTCATCTTCTCGGTGTCGGTCGTGCTACTGGTCGACAGCCTGCCGGCGGACGACGGCGCCATGGTCTACCTGGCCAACCCCAAGCTCTCGTGGCCCATCGCCCTCGCCTGCGCTACGATCCTCATCTCCATCGGCCTCATC
>JASFLD010000239.1:0-6672 GCA_050118275.1 Gemmatimonadales bacterium | reverse complement strand
CTTCGTGGAGAACGGCCCCGCCAGTCTCCACGCGCTAAAGGCCAACGTCGCCGCTTTCCGCTTGGCCCGGCGGGCCCGGATCTTCAAGCGAGATGCCATCCCCTTCGTCGAGGCCCTGGCGACGGAAGCGTACGATATCGCCTTCGCGGACCCCCCCTACGGCTCACGCAAAGCGGACCGCATCGTGAGGCGCTGGCTGGACGTGCCGTTCAGCCGCATCCTCTCTGTGGAACACGGGCACGACCACCGCCTGCCCGGCAAAGGTAAAAGACATCGGTTCGGCGACACTCGGCTCACCATCTACCGAATCGGCTGACGCTCCCGCTCCGCCCATTCGACCGTCAGTCCGTTGACCCGCGCGACCTGGCCGTCACGTGGCAGGCTCAGCGTTGCTTGGCGCGATACTCGATCTCCGGCAGATCACGAAAATCGGCGTCCTGCGTCCAGAGGACGGCGGTGTGACGCCGCGCCGTGGCCAGGATGACGCTGTCGGCCAACGGTAGGTTGAGCTCGAATCCCAATTGGGCCGCGTACAACGCCAGCGACGCGTCGAGATCGACCACGCGACCCTGCTGCATCGCCGCGACCGCCTGCAAGGCATCGTCATGACCACGCTGCTCGAGTACCCGCCTGAAGACCTCGTACAGGGTGATCGACGGCACGATCAGCTCCTCGATCGCCTCGATCACCGGTGCGAAGAAATCGGCGTTCGAGTCGTCGGCGAAGTACTCCAGCCAGCCGGAGGAGTCGACGACGTTCATACCCGGTCCGCCTCGCGATCGACGGTTGTGTCGATACCGCGCAAGAATCCACGCATCGATTTCAGCGGCCGGATCGGCACCAGCTCGATGCGGTCTTCCAGGGCGAAGGCTTGCACCTTCTGGCCCGGCTCGATTCCCAGACGCTCGCGCAATTCCTTCGGGATGACGATCTGGTACTTAGAGGAGACGGTCACGACATTCATACGTATATCCGATCGATATTGCTTGCGCTTTGCAATTTCAAGTCTATGGTATAATCGCTTTACAGACAACCGGTCGATAAAATATGGTATGGAATACGGCTCGATCGATAACGAGAGGGCCCGGCCCTTTCCACAGGCGGGGCCGCCGTTCCATCACGGGGCCTCGATGAGGGCCAGCGCCACGGCGCGCTGCAGGGGTCCCACGTCCGGGTAATAGCCTCGTTCGTCTATGCCGACGTTCTGTCGGTTGGTCAGCAGCACGACCCCGAGACGCCGGGCGGGCACCCCCAGGATGAATGTCCCGGTGAAGCCCGTGTGGAAGAAGCTTCCTGCGGGCGCGTAGTCGGGCACCCGCCAGCCGAGCGCCTGGCCGTCGCCGACGGACTCCAAGAACTCGTCCACGACCTCCGACGCTAGGTATCGCCTTTCTCCGGAGACGCCGCGGTCGAGAAGTAGTTGCAGCAGAACACCCAGCTCTCGCGCGGTGGAGAACAGGCCGGCGTGACCGGCCACGCCGCCGAACGCGTAGTAGGCGTTCCCATCGTTCACCTCGCCGACCAGCGTGTAGCGGCGCCACCCGTTCCAGGCGTCCGGGTCACCCTCGATGCGGTAGCCGAAGGTGGAGTCGTGGACCATGCGCCACTCGTACGGGTTGCCGTGGGACGTCGCCGCGAAGTCCGGTGCGCCCGATGGTGCCGTCGGCCGGCTCGGACGAAACCCCGTCGCTGCCAATCCGAGCGGACGGTAGAACCGCGCGGCGAGAACGCCGTTGAGCGACTGGCCGGAGACGCGCTCCACGACGCGACCGAGCATCATGAACCCGAGATCGGAGTAGTGGCGGCCCGCCCCGACACCCCAGCGCAGCGGCACGTCGCGGATGTAGGCGTAGGCCGCCTCCGCGTCGGACGCGTGGTAGTAAACCGGCAGCCATTGCGGGAGGCCGCTGCGGTGCGTCAGCAAGTGGCGCAGCGTGATCCGCCCCTTGCCATCGCCGTGAAAGTCGGGCAGGTAGCGTTGCACCGGTGCGTCGACGTCGAGTTCTTCCCGACCCACCAGGTCCATCACGGCGAGCGTGGTAGCCATGACCTTGGTCAGTGAGGCGAGGTCGAAGACGGTCTCGATGTTCATGGGGCGGGGCTCGGCCAGCCGACGGATTCCCGTCACCCGCCTCCCCTCGTTCGCTTCGGCGTTGCCCGCGCCGGCGCCGATCATCCCGGTGCCGTACTGTCCGTCTCCGTACTCGTAGAGCTGCGCCCAACCGTACGCCCGCTCCAGCACGGTGGTCCCGTCCTCGATCACGAGGAGGACAGCCCCCGGAACGCGTTCCGCCTCGACCCAGGCGGACACGATCGAATCGGCCGTTGCCAGGCCCGCGGCTCCCTGGATCTGCACGGCCGCACCGGGACGAGTCGCCCTCGGCAAGGCGCGGCTCGAGACGGTCAGAGAGGCCAAGACGGCCAGCATGACGTGTATGTACATGCGGAGAAGTTAGCGAGGCGCGCACCTCGGCGCAGCGACCCGACGCGGCGAGTGTTTATCGGAAGGCCGTGCATGGCGCGCACGCGCATTACCCAACGTCAGCTCGAGCGTGATTCAGCGTCGGTTTGTCTCGGAAGAATCTGGGGGGCTCCTCGCAATGAGGTCGGGGAGATAGTCATGGTTTTGCATCCCTGGCAGCGGCAGAGAATTCGAAGGTGCAGCGCGACGCTGCGCCGCCTCACTCTCCCCAGAGACGGTCCAAGACCCGGTCGCGCCCGCAGGTGGTTCGGTAGAACTTGTAGCGCAGCGGATGCTTCTCATAATAGTCCTGGTGGTACTCCTCGGCCGGGTAGAATGCGCTCGCCGGCCGGATGTCGGTGGCGATCGGCTCCGTTAGGCGACCCGACTCCTCCAGCTCACGCTTCGAGGCTTCGGCCAGCCGTCGCTGCTCGTCGCTATGGTAGAAGATCGCCGTGGTGTACTGATAGCCGCGGTCGCAGAATTGGCCGTCCGCATCGGTCGGGTCCACGTTCCGCCAGAAGACCTCCAGTAGCTCCGCGTAGTCGATCCGTCGCGGATCGTACTCTATCTGCACGGTCTCTCGATGGCCGGTGGTGCCGGAGGATACCTGCTCATAAGTCGGGTCCTCCACGTGGCCACCGGCGTAGCCGGACGTAGTTGACAACACTCCCTCCAGCTCGTCGAAGGGGGGCTCCATGCACCAGAAGCAGCCCCCGGCGAAAGTCGCCTTAGCCAAATCCGCCGCGTGCCCACTCGCCGGCTCGTGGGCGGGCGTCGCGCGATCCGCCGCCATGGTCTCGGACGGCAACGAGCGCGTCGATGTCGCGAAGCGACCGTAAGCGAAGGCGCCGAGCGCGACCACCGCCAGCAGGCCGAGCCCGGTCAACAGGCCGCGCGAGATTCCTCCGGATCGTCCCATCTCGCCCGCTCAGGTCCGCAGCGGCGGCAGCTCCTCACCTTCCGGGACGAATCGCAAGGTTACGCCGTTATTGCACCAGCGTTGGCCGGTGGGCGGCGGGCCATCGTTGAAGACATGACCCTGATGGCCGCCGCAGCGGATGCAGTGGTACTCGGTGCGCGGCAGGACGAGCTTGAAATCACGCTTCGTGCCCATCCGCCCCTCGATCGGTTGGTAGAAGCTCGGCCAGCCCGTTCCGCTGTCGAACTTGGCCTCCGAATCGAACAGCGGCAGGAAGCACGCCGCGCAGATGTACTTGCCCTTGCGCTTCTCGTCGTACAACGGGCTAGTGAACGCGCGCTCCGTCGCTTCCTCGAACAGCACCCGATAGGCCTGAGGGTCCAACAAGCGTCGCCACTCGCCCTTGGACTTCTCTAGCTTCGTTATGGTCTCCTGCCCCATCTCCGTCGACCTCCCTCCCCCGGCGACACGAGTCAAGCCGGGTAGAATCAGAGCGATTCCCGAGGCAGCCAATCCTCGTGCGAATGCTCGCCTGTTCATGGTTCACCTCCTGCAACTTTGTAAACATCCTGCGGCGCAGGAAGTTCCTCGCGCGCCGGTCCAGTACTCCGACCCGATCTGGTCGCTACACGTCCCCTTCGCCGCACCGGTTTCTTCTTCATGAAGGGAGCTGGCCTGCCGCGCGGAGCGCACCTTCTCCGGAGGTTGCCTTTCGTTGACACACGAGGCAGCGGCAGCTAACTCTGCGGCGCCTCAGCCGCACGACGACGTAACCGCAGCACGAGGAGTGCCCATGATCCGCCAGCCGCTCATCGCCGTAGTTCTGCTCACGCTGTCGCTACCCGTCGCTACCGATTCGATCGCGCAGGACCAGCGTCCCTTCGCTCGCTTCCCCGACGTCAGTCCCGACGGCCGTACCGTCGCCTTCTCCTTCCAGGGTGACATCTGGACCGTCCCTGTCGACGGAGGCCGCGCCGTCCGGCTCACCATCCACGAGGCGTACGAAAGTCACCCACGCTTCAGCCCGGACGGCACTCGTCTCGCGTTCATGAGCGACCGCTACGGCAGCGACGACATCTTCGTCATGGAATTGGACAACGGCGCGCCTCGACGTCTCACCTATCACTCGGCTACCGACGTCCTCTCCGACTGGACGCCGGACGACCGGCTGCTATTCGAAACGCGACGCACCTACGCACAGGTGGAACGCGAGCGTGAGATCTACCAGGTCTCCGCCGACGGCGGGACACCGGACCGCCTGCTAGACGCTCTCGGCTACACGCCCGTCATGTCGCCGGACGGCCGCTTCATCGCCTTCGCCTTCCGCACCAACGGCGAGTGGCGCAAGGGCTATCGTGGCCCGGCGAACAAGGACATCTGGCTGCACGACACTCGCGACGGCGGTTACAGCCGGCTGACCGATTTCGCGGGAAACGACATCCGTCCCCAGTGGTCGGACTCGCGCACGCTGCTGTTCGTGAGCGAGCGCGACGGCACCTATAACCTGTATCGCCTGCGACTGATGGATGACGGCACGGCCGCCGCCGATCCCGAGCAGTTGACGAATTTCACGATCGACGGCGTTCGCGACTTCGACGTGGGAGGCGACGGCGCCGTCATCGTGCTGGAGCGGCAGACGGACCTGTACGTCTGGCGCGAAGGCGCCGGCGAGCCACGGCTGCTGTCCATCGACATGCCGCGCGACTACCGATTCGACCCGGTCGAGCGCCGTACCTTCACCGGCGACGCTTCCAACTACGCCGTGTCACCCAACGGCAAGTACATCGCCTTCACCGTGCGCGGCGAGCTGTTCGTCACGCGCAACAGCGACGAGGACAGCCGCACCGTTCGGCTGACCAACCACCCGTACCGCGACCAGGACCCGGCGTGGCTCGACGACTCGACACTCGTCTTCATCTCCGACCGCGAGGGCCAATACGACCTGTACCGTTCGGAGTCGGCGGATCCCGCCCAGCCGGATCTGTACCGCAGCTTGAAACACCGGGCGGTGCGGCTCACGGAGACCGCGGCCGACGAGTCGGGTCCGGTCCTGGCGCCGGACGGCAAGCATCTGGCCTTTCGCCGCGGCAACGGGACGCTGATCGTGGCCGAGATCGATGGTGGACAGATTCGCAATGAACGCGTCCTGCTGGACGGTTGGGCTCAGCCGTCGGGCGTCACCTGGAGCCCGGACAGCCGCTGGCTGGCCTACTCGCTGTCCGACCTCGACTTCAACGACGAGGTTTACATCCACGCGGCGGACGGCTCGCGCGAGCCGGTGAACGTGACCCAGCACCCCAAGGGCGACGGCGCGCCGGTGTGGAGCCGGGACGGCTCGAAGCTGGGCTTCCTTTCCGACCGCAACAACGGCGACGCCGATGTCTGGTTCGTCTGGTTGCGCGCCGCGGACTGGCAGAAGACCCAGGAGGACTGGCAGGAGCTGAAGGAAGAGAAGGAGCTGGCGGGCAAAAAGGCGGAGAGCGATTCCACGAAAGCGGGAAGCCAGCCTGTAGAGATCGACTTCGAGCGCATCTGGGAGCGACTGCAGCAGGTCACGTCGCTGCCCGGCAACGAGTCAGACCCAGCGATCTCGGCGGACGGTGAGTGGTTCTACTTCGTCAGCAACCGGGGCGGGCGCCAGAGCTACGACGCCGACCAGGACCTGCACAAGGTCAAGTGGGACGGCAGCGAGATGGAGGCGCTGACCTCCGGAGACCAGTCGCCCTACGACGTCCGGCTCGGCCCTCAGGGCAAGTACCTGTTCATGCGGCGCTCCGGCGGGCGGCTCGCCAGGATCGATCCCAACAACGGCAAGCTCGAGAGCCTGTCATTCGCGGCCCGCATGGACATCGATCATCCCAGGGAGCGCGAGCAGATCTACGGTGAAGCCTGGCGGGTGCTGCGCGACGGCTTCTATGACCCGAACTTCCACGGCGCCGATTGGGAGGCGCTGGGCGAGAAGTACCGGGGCTGGGCGATGCGGGCCTCGACCGACCGCGACTTCCGCGACGTGTTCAACATGCTGCTGGGCGAACTGAACGCCAGCCACCTGGGCTTGTACGGACAGGACCGGGCCGAGACGCAGCGCGAGCGAACCGGGCTGCTGGGGGTCGAGATCGATCCGATCGCTGACGGCGTCCGCGTCGCCCGCGTCGTTCCCCGCTCCCCCGCCGACCGCGAGACGAGTCGCCTGGAAGCCGGCGACGTCATCGTCGCCGTGGATGGTATGTCGGTGGCCGAGGCGCCGAACTTTTACGCGCTGCTGGCCGATCGTGCCGACGAGAGGACG
>JASFLD010000238.1:0-6687 GCA_050118275.1 Gemmatimonadales bacterium | reverse complement strand
GAAACGTATCCAGGCCCGCCAACGCGATGAACGGCGTGTCGGGCGTGCGGGCTCTAACCAAAGCCATGCCCGCGGGCAGAGATTCCAGCAGGTCGGGCAACTCGGGCTCTAACCGATCGAACTCATTTCGAAAGTGGCCCGAGCTGAGGATACGACCTGACTCATCTTGGATCTGAAGCATCGACAGGCCGGTCAGCCGCATCACCTCGCCCGCATAGTCAAGCAGGTACGGTCGATCGGCCTGCGCTCCACCCAACGCTGCACGTCTGAAGCGATTGTCGTCCAATGCGCCCTCATGAACGGCTACGAGGGTTCGGGCGATATACTCTCCTTCTCGCTGCAGGTCTCGTTCGATCGCGGCGATCATCGATGCCACACGGCGCTCGTACTGCGTCGTGAGCCTGTGACCGACTTCCTCGCGCACCGCCAGCGCGAACAGGGCGACCGGGATCAGTGCCACAGCGGCGAAGCCCAGCGACAGGCGCGCGCGAAACGTCACGGCCGACTCTCCCCCTCCGCGACCGTCTCGATCGAGACGCCACCGTTCCACTCCAGCCGCAGTCCCAAGCTTCCCGGCCGAACGATCGCTTGCCGTCGCGTGTCCACCAGCGGCAGCACGGCCGACGAGAGGTCCAGATCCGCGGCACCTAGCCACTGCGCCCGCCTCACCAGTTGGCGCCGTTCGTAGCACGGATCGAGCGGAGCGAGCGGGACCGCGACGAGGTACGCGAAATCATCCCCATTCTGCAGAGAGACCTCGAGCTCCTCCCGGTCCATGGCCTCTGCCACCAGGCGTTCGTGCTCGTCCAGCAGCCCCGGCATCGCTTCTGCCAGCAACTTCGCCTCCTCGGCGGCCCCCGGACCACCGGCAGCCAGAGCCACGACACGCTCGGCCAGCGCACGGGCGACGCGATCGTCGGCGTCGTAGGCGATCCGGCGAGCGCCCGGAGTCGCGTAGGCGCCGCGGGGAACGGGCGGCAATCCAGGCAAGAGATCCGGAATGGGTTCACAAGCGACCGCCGGTTCGTCGAAGCCGCTCGGAAAGTCGCGGTCCCGCTGATGAGCCCTGGCTTCGCCCCGAACGGCGTTCCGCGCCATGGAATCGAGCAGCCACGGCGGCAGCCCGCCGACTTGACCGCCCAGCCTCAGCGTCTGCACCCGCGTCGTCGCCAGTAGCAGATAGGTCCGGTCCCACGGCAATACGATCCGCTCATAGCTGGAGCGCTCTGAGTATTCGATGACGGTGGGGTTCGACGTCACGAGCAAATCGACGCCGCGGTCCAGCAGATCACGCGCGTCGCTGTAGCCGGTCGAGGCGAAGCTGATGGTCGCCCCTTCGCTCAACGGAACCGCTACGATGTTGCCCGTCTCCGACTGCTCTATCCGGTAACCTCCGGTTCCCACCGGCCAAACCGAGGTCACCGAAGGCCGAGCCACCGCAAGGCGCGGTGCGGCGAGTATCGCCGGAGGCTCGCTCCGCCCCACCGCGAGGAACAGCACGATGTCCCGCTCGCCGTCACTTCTCAGGGAGTCGATTCCTGCCAGGTCTGCCGCCTGCCGGGTCTCCTCCCCGTCCCAGGACGCCACCACCGCGGCAGCTGTGACCCGCTCGCCGTCCCAAAAGCTCGCTTCATCCCGCAACCGAAAGCGCCAGCGGCGTCCGCCGTCTGACTCCTGCCAGGCCTCGGCCAGCCCCGGTTGAACGCGCCCCATACAGTCGATGCGGATCAGTGTCTCGTATACGTGGTGGAAGACCAGCCGTTCGTCCGGGTTACGGGGATACGGGGCGTGATCCGGCTCGACGCCGTGGAGTAGACCAACGGCGATCGTCTCCCGCGGGCTCGACGACAAGGCGAGCAGCCGACAGGGCTCCGAGGATAGCGAGTCGGGAGCGGGGCTCGCTGCCGGCATCCGCGATCCTCCACAAGCCCCAGCACCGAGCGCCGCCAGCGACATGACGAGAGCGGTCAGACCCGGCCATTCAGGCCGGAAACTGCTGGGTCGACTGGCCATCTAACACTCAGACTGGCTTTTTTGGGGCATTGAGTGCATCTTGATAATCCATATCCGTTTTAGGCTGTGTTGTTCCTGCGCGACACTTCGGCTTGAACAGCCGAAGCGCCGGGAGCGCACGCGCGAGAAGCCTGCAACGATTCGAAATCGAGGATCATGGTTCACTTCCGGCGTCCCCCGCGGTACAACGCCGAACCGAATGTCCGCTGCGCGCCCGCGGCATCGCCGCGCAGGCCCAGGCTGGCGCGCCGGTCCGGATTCTCGATCACCGAGGTCGTCGTTTCCGTCATGATTGTCTCTATCGGTGTCATCGCCTTTGCGACCGCCGTGGGATTGGCCGCGCGAGACATCAGACTTGGCCAGCGCCACACCGAAATCGCTATGCTGATAGCGGACCAGCTGGAACAACTCAAGTCTCTCCCCCCCGAGTTGGTGCAGAACGGCGAGCGCACTCAGGGTGATTATCGGCTCTCGTGGACCGTTGCCGGCAGCAGTCCGACAAAAGTGGTGCTCGTGGCCGAATACCCGGGCATGAAGAACAGCCCACGAGCCGACACTCTCGTCGCGTACATCCCGCGCTGATCTGGTCCCGCGGCCACTTCTTGCCGATCAAACCTAGGCGCTCGAGAATCATCAGACCAGCGCCGCTCCGCTGCGATATCGTAACCGAGCTCGAGGGGGGCAGCAGCCAATGAGCGACAACCTTCTCGTCGGCCACCCCATCGTCGTCCGTATCCCTGTCCAGTGGGGCGAGATGGACGCCTACGGTCACGTCAACAATACGGTGTTCTTCCGCTACTTCGAGTCGGCGCGAGTGAAGTACTTGGAAGAGTGCCGATTCTTGGAGGCGTACGAACGTGATCGCGTCGGGGCGATTCTACATTCGACCAGCTGTCGCTTTCGCCGACGGCTCGTCTATCCAGATGCCGCATTGATCGGTGTACGGGTGAAGGACCTGACCGCGGATCGGTTCACCATGGTCTACACGCTGGTCTCCGATTCGCAACGGGCCGTCGCCGCCGAGGGCGAATCCGTCGTGGTGTCGTACGACTATACGTCGCGGCAGACGGCACCCATCCCAGACTATGTCCGCGAGGCCATCGAGAAACTGGAGTCTGACAGCGGGACAGTGTCCGACGCCACCCAAGGACTGGAGTCCGGGAGCGGGACCAGGTCCGACGCCCGGTAGCACGTCTGGGACCCGAGCTGTCTCGGGGGCACGCTCGCCCCTGAAACCCCAGCCGCCGATCCGACGTAGAGTAATCAGTGCCCACGATGCGGACGTGGGGGGCTCAGGGCGGTTCGGCGGAAGCCTCCTCGCCCTTGCCGGCTCCCTTCAGACGGGCGGCGGTTGACCGGCGCGACTCGACGAGCCGTTAGCAATGACCGCATCGGTTGGCCTGCCCGGGATCCGGGCAACCATCTTGGCGTTGATGGCGTCTAATTAGAGGCGTAATGGAAAATTGGTGTGTGGCGGCGCCTGCTTTGGGCGGCAGGTAGGAACAGTCCCTCCATCCGGCTTGGCCTCCTACTCCCGGTGCCGAGTCAGCCGCCACACAATCTTCGGACAAACAACAGATTCTCAGCCCCGTTGACGTTCCGGGGCTTGGCGTATTCGTCCTCTTGTTTTCGTCTTCTTAATAGATCCGCCCGCTGCGGCTCACCTACATTATCCCACTCTAACGCCCTCGCCGTCAAGAGCCGGCGCCGAACCGTCTAGACTGGGTCCCAGCAACTCCCGCCAACCCACGGCATCGGATCGCTCCGATCTAACCCTCCTCCTCCGTCGCCGCCACGGCTTCCCGGGCCTTCGCCTGCTCGACGATCCGTGCGACGTCATTCAGCAACCTCTTCGCGTCGTAGACGATCCCGTCCTTGATCGTGTACTTTACACCGCCCACCCGCTCGATCTCGCCCGTCTCGTCGTTCAGTCGGATCGTACCAGTGCCGTAAAGCACTTTCAGATCTTCGACAGGATTACGCTCGACCACGACGAGGTCCGCGAGCAGCCCGGGCCGGATGATGCCGAACTCGATCGGCACGCCCTTCGGCTCGTGCAGCGTCTCGGCTCCGTAGAGCGTGGCCGACCGGACGACCTCCAACGGATGGAACCCGGCTTCCTGGAGCAGTTCCAGTTCGCGTATGTAGTCGAAGCCATACAGCTTGTAGATGAACCCGGCGTCGGATCCCGTAGTGACCCTGCCCCCAGCGTTCTTGTAGTCGTTCAGAAACGCCATCCAGATCCTGAAGTTCCGCTTCCACTCGATCTCGTCCTGGGTCGTCCAGTTGAACCAGTAGGACCCGTGGCTCTCGCGACTGGGTTGGTAGAACCGCCAGAGCGACGGCAGGGTGTACGTGTCGTGGTAGTTGGCATCTCGAGCCCGCTGGACATCGCGGTTCGCCTCGTAGATCGTGAGCGTCGGCGTTATGACGAAGTCGAGGTCGAGCAACTCGTCGATCACGGCCTTCCACTTCTCGGACCCCGGCGGCGCCGCCTGTTTCCACAACCGGCCAGCCTCACCGAAGCGGTGGTACTCGTCGTTGTAGTTGTAGTCGTAGCGAAAGTCCTGCACCGTGCGATCCGCAAGCAGCGCCTCCGGCAGCCCGTACCAGTGTTCGAGCGATCCGAGACCCAGTCGGGCTGCATCCAGGGCATTCATCCGCGCCACACCCATCTGGCTCAAGTGAGCCTGCGTCCCCAACCCGTTCTTCTTCGCCTCATCGATCAGCGCTTCCATGACGTCCGGATCGTACGAATCGAGTTTCAGCCCATCCACGCCCTGTTTCGCGGCCCAGCGCACCCACTCGCGCGCCGCATCCGGCGTGCGCACCGGCCCCCTGTCCCAACCCATGCCCGGACGGACGTAGACGAAAATCCTCGGCGCAACGATCGCGTTGGCCGCGCTACGCTCGCGCGCCCGCAGGGTCCATTCGACACCGTTGCCCGAACCGGGATCGCGGATCGTCGTCACGCCATGCGCCATCCAGAGCTTGTACACGTATTCGGCTGGTGTTCCCTGCGCCCGACCACCGGTGTGGGCATGGGTGTCAACGAAACCAGGCAGGATGTACATGCCCTGCACATCGATCTCGTATGTCGCATCCCCCGGTCGACGGCTTGGATCGATAGGGAGATTCGGCGCTCCCAAGCTCTGCACTTCTGCGATCCGGTTGCCCTCGATCACGATGTCCATCGGCCCTCGCGCCGGCGCGCCAGTCCCGTCAATCACCAGCGCCCCACGGAGTATCAGGCGCTCGAACGGACCCAGGCCTTCATCGGGACCACGATCGGGCGCTTGCGCAACCTCGCGTCTCTGTTCCTCGGACTCCTGTGCTGCGCCGGCGCCCGACAGCGCCTGTGACAGTCCGATGACAACGACCAGCCCACCGATCATTCGTTTCCAACCCATCTCGCTCCTCCTGAAGGGCTTCGCAACTCGGGCCCGGAGATGTATCGTACCCGCCGACAGAGAAAAAACTGCTGAATGGGATCGGCGATCAAGATCGCTCGCGGGCCGCCGCTCCGCAAATCGTCAGCCAGCGATGGCCTTCTACTTGCACGCTTGACAGGCAGGCAGGCACGCAGGGATTATTGTGCAGTTACCCTCTCACACGGCCCGGACGCGGAAGACAGGTTCCCTGCACGCTGGTGGAGCATGATACCGAAAAGACCGTCGACTGACAAAGAGATCGGTACGTGGCTCAATCGCCACACCATCATGGCCCGGGTCCTTCGTCTTCACCAATGCCACGTCGGGCATTCGCGATGCTCGACTCATCCCAACGGCCCGTGCTCCGCAGAGGTCATCGACGAACTCTACGGTCATGCCCGCCACCGAGCCCTCGAGTTGGCCGGGCGCGGTGCAGCGCGGGGCGAAGTGTGGGCACTCATCAACCGCGAGTATCCGGGTCTGGGCTCGGACCGGCTCCAGTTGATCATGGACGAAGTATTCAGCCTACCCAAACCGGACTAGGACCGATCCCCAAGGCGGCCCCAACCCGGGAAGTCCGGCGGAAACGCCCGCTTCGGCTCACTAACCCGGCAACGCAGACAAGGACTTCCAGATGTACAGAGAGGCCACCGTCCGATAGGGACGCCAGGGCTCGGCCCGCTCGGTCATCGCCAGCGCTTGTGATGCGCCGAAAAGCTGGCTCATCCCCTTGCGGATGCCCAGGTCGTCCACGGGGAAGACGTCCCGACGTCGCATCGAGAAGATCAAGAACATCTCCGCCGTCCAGCGGCCGATTCCCACAACGGCGGTCAGCCGTTCGATGATCTCGTCATCGCTCAGGCGCGAGAACCGCACTCCGTGCAACCCACCGCGCTCGAATTCCTCCGCCAAGGCTCGGAGGTAGCGCGCCTTCTGGCGTGAGACCCCGGCTCCTCGTAACTGCTGCGCAGACGTGGCGAGAATCGACGCCGGCTTCGGATAGCGTTCGTCGGGATACAGAGCGCGAACCCGCCCGTTGATCGTCCGCGCCGCAGCGCCGGATACCTGTTGCGCGATGATCGCGCTGGCCAGCAACCAGAAGTACGGGCGCCGGGCCCGAAGCTCGACCGGTCCGACGCGCTTCATGATCGCGCGCAGCTCGGCATCGCGTCGCAGAACCGATACCGCCTCGCTCATCTCCCAACGCACTTCGCCCATACGCGCCTCTTATCGTGACATGCAA
>JASFLD010000237.1:0-6691 GCA_050118275.1 Gemmatimonadales bacterium | reverse complement strand
GACTCTTCCACTTTCGTCGTCGATGAATACATGTCGAGAAATAGCAGGTCCCGCCGAGCCTCAAATAGTTCGAGATCTATAGTCTCTCGCTTGGCGAGATACTCAAGGCTTTCCTCGAGCAACGGCCTGGCTTTCGCGTAGTCCCGCATGTGCAGGTACACTCTGCCCAAGCGCCCCACGAGGTCGATCCGAGTCTGCTCGCGCGGCGCCGTCTCGATCGCCAGCTGAAGTAGCTCCGCCACCTCCTCCAGAGCGAAGATGCCCTCCGCCGCGTCAGCACCTCGCAGCGCGTGCCGATGAGCGCGCAGTCTCTCGCCGGAGGCGAGGAGGTGCAACGCGATCTCGCCGTCGCTGCCACCCAGCTTGATCAAGGCGCGTGACGCCCGAAGGTGAAGGGCGCCGCGCAAGACGACCGGTACGCGCGACCATGCCACCTCTCTGAGTAGATTGTGACGAAACCGGATGATACCTTCCTCCTCCATCAGGATGGCCGCTCGAGACAGTTCGCGCAGTTGGCTGGAAAACTCCCCCGGAGGAAGACCGACCGCGCTGCTCAAGACTTCGACGCTGACCCTCGTGCCCAGGCACGCCGCCTGCTCCAGAAACGCGGTAGACCGCTCCTCCAGCCCGGCGAAACGGCGGTTCAGCAGCGCCTTGATGCTCTCGGGAATTCGCAACTGTCCCTTGTCGGTCGGGTGCTCGTCGCTCTCGGCGAATTCCCTCACGAGCTCGATGGCAAAAAATGGATTGCCGCCACTCAGCTCCAACAGCTTCGCCCGAGCTGACTCGTCTGATCGCTCTCCCATCAACGAAAGAAAGAGCGCCGAACTGGCCGGCTGACCGAGCCCCTTGAGGTAGAGGGTGCGGACACGTGGGCTGTGCCCCGTCAGGAAATCAGTGGTTGCCAGAGCCGTACGCGGCTCGAGTTCCTCCGGGCGATGAGCGGTCACGAGATACAGACCGTTGGTTACCCGTCTGTGCAGATAGTGTAGCAGCGCGAGTGAAGAATCATCGGCCCAGTGAGCGTCGTCGACAAACATGAGTACGGGGCGGATCTCACAGGCCGAGCTGAGGACCTGAGCGATGCCCTCGTAGAGACGCCGCCGACTGCCCTCGGCGTCCAGGACCGACGGCTGCGGTAGATCGTCGAATCGTGCATGGACCTCGGGAACTATCCGCGCCAACTCCGCCAGCCATAACGGGTTTACGCCACCCAACTCTATGGTCGCGATCTCGGACCTGAGAGCCTCCGCCACCGGACCGTACGGGAGCGTCTGCTCCACCTCGTAACAGCGACCGCGAAGAACTGTGACGTCGGTGAGCGCCAGGCTACCGATGAACTGGTTCGCCAACCTCGTTTTGCCGATTCCGGCTGCGCCGGTCAGTGCAACCGTTCGGCTCTCGCCGGCGGCGACTCGATCCCATTCTTGCGCCAGCGCCCCGAGCTCCAGCTCCCTGCCGACGAAAGGAGGGTCGTGGAAAAGAGGGACGCCGGTCTCCCGTAACAATCGACGCGTCGTCCAGCTGCCCCGCACTGGACGCTGTCGAATCCGCTCTGCCAGACCCACGATCTCTTTCGACGGACTGGCATGAAGTTCCGTCTCCAATACGCGCTCGAGATCTTGGAAGCATTCGAGCGCCGCCGAACGATCGTTCATCATCCAGAGAGCGCGCATCAACTCGGCGTAAGCGGCTTCATCGAATGGATCGAGCTGTACGAGCCGCTCGGCCTGACGGCGAACCTCCACCCAGGCGCAGCGATCGCGCGCCGATTTCACAGCGGACCGCAAAGCGTCCCGGGCCAGGGCGCCGACACGCGCGCGCTCGTGTCCCGCCCACTCCTCGAAGCCCTGTGCGCCCCGGACCCAGAATCCCTCGAGAAACTCGCCCCTGTAGAGGTCTGCCGCCGCCTCGGAATCGCCGGCCTCCAGAAGGCGCTCCAACTCGAGAGCATCGACCCGTAGGCCCTCCGATTTGATCTCCAAATCCTCGCCCTCGATGTGGACCGCTCCATTCAGAAGCCGGCGAACCGCATAGAGCGCCTGCGAGAGAGAGTGTCTGGCCTTCGATGGATCGCTATCGCTCCACAAGAGATGGACGAGCCGCTCACGGCGGTGCGCTCGGTCGGCGTTGAGCGCGAGGTACACGAGGAGCGCAAAGTGCTTGCGCGATCGGAAATGCACGAGGTTCCCGCTCGGACCGCGTAGCGCCGCTTCGCCCAGGCAGTGTAGTTGGTACATGGCATGCCCTCAGCGGAAGCTTCAAGAGTGTTGGGCCTCTCGTAGACTCACAATAAACGAACGGGCGCGCGTCATCACAATGTCATCAGCGGAAGCCGTGGCAAGGGCGCCACACTCGGACGCAGGCGGCCGACGGCTTCTCCGCGTGACCTGCCTCGGTCCGTCATACTGATCCGTCGACCTGGAGCGACGCAAGGGCGCCCGAAACTATCCCGAACCTCGCTGTCTCTTGTCTTAGACGGCGCCTGTCCGCTATTATTCAAGAGGCCTCTCTCAAGACTGGATCGGTCGGTGTTCGGGCCGGAGTCTGGCGAGAGGTCGTGACACATTTGGGCAAGCGCTGGTGGCACGACTCTAGCTCAGTTGGATGACGCTTTAGCTGAATTGGGGTGCCACGTCTTACACCGCAAGGCCCTCCCTCGCCGTGTGTCGGAGGCGTAGGTAATGACCGAACCCAGACTACCGACTGGCCCAGAACTGGGCCTCGAGGCCATCGGAGCCCCGTTTCGCGTGCTGGTCATCGAAGCGAGTGCTTACAGTGGGGGCTTGCTGCGGGAAACTGCAGTGCCCGCAGGATTGTCGGTGGACGTCGCCCGTGATCCATGGGAGGCGGTGGATCGGTTGGGTGAGGGACTCTACAGCGTCATCGTGATCGACCTGCCCAACGCTCACGTCACCGGCGCGGAGCTGTACGAGCGTATCGCCGCGCTGGACGAGGAACAGGCCGATCGCGTGATCTTCCTGGTCAACGATCTCAGCGACCCGGCGACGCGAAGGCTGCTCACCGCCGCCGGTCGACCTTTTCTCACTCAACCTGTGGATCCCCTGCAGCTCTACGATCTCGTGGTGCGCGTCGGGCTGGGCGAACGAGAGTAGACTCGCAGGCACCGCCTGGGCCAATCCGCCTCGACCGACCGGTTCTGTACGGTCCGAGTTCCTCACGAGCAGCGCGCGGACGGTCCATACACAAACGAACTCCGAAACCATATCGCGGAACGTGGTGCTGAAGAAGAGACCGGCGGGCCTCCTGATCGATCTCGACGGGACCGTTTGGGATGGCGATGCCCTGATCGCGGGATCCGACGAAGCCATTGCCCGATTACGTGCGGGCAGCGTGCCATTCCGCTTCGTCACCAACACCACGCGGGTGCCACGCAGCACGATCGCGGAATGGCTCGATCGTGTCGGGATAGTCGCCGCAGCGGACGAGATCTTCACACCATCGCTAGCCGCCGCCAGTTGGCTGAAACAACACAATCTGCGCCGCATCCAACTTTGCCTCCCTCCCCACGCATTCGACGATTTCACTGGTTTGACTATCGAGCAGGATGAGCCCGAAGCCGTGGTCGTGGGAGACATGGGTGAAGGCTGGTCCATCGACGTCATGAATCGTGCGTTCCGCGCTCTCCTCGGCGGCGCGGAATTCGTCGCGCTGCACAAGAACCGCTACTGGAAGACGCCGGATGGTCTGTGCCTGGACGCGGGGGCGTTCGTCGCGGCCCTCGAGTTCGCGACTGGCCGGAGGGCGACGGTAGTGGGGAAGCCGAGTCGGCCGCTGTTCGAGGCGGCGGCGCAGCACATGGGTTTGGATCTGGACGACGTGGCCATGGTTGGCGATTCGTTGAGCAGCGACATCGCCGGTGCCAAGGTGGCGGGCAGCCAGGGGATACTTGTCCGGACCGGGAAGTACAGCGCTGACGAAGTGGCGCGGGCGGACCTAAAGCCGGATCTCGTCGTCGAATCGCTGGCGGCGGTCGTGGGAATCGTCGTATCCCAGAGAGGCAAGTAATTGAGGGCGAACGAGTTGTGCGGCCGGCCGTCCGGCGCCGGTGTGGGCCGGGGTCGACCGCTCTGGCTGCGAAGAAACTCCGAAGGAGGATATTTCTGAATCGATCAAGGGCCGACATTTCTGCTTCAATATTGTGTGGGCCGGAACAAAACCTTGCGTGATCGGGTGTGTTGGGTATAAATTGTTGTCGACAAACCGGTTCCCGCCATTCGAGCCCCAGCTCGGCGTGGTGGGATTTTTTGACACCCCCCCACAGCTCGCTGACCTCCCCCTGGTTGGGCCGTTGGAGCTGACGGCGATTCGTATGTTCAAAACGGAAATCGGAATTGACTAGGCCTGCCGGTTCTTTGGGCGTCAAAGTGCTCGATGAGCGCTTGAACGGCTACTGGCCGGGCGGACTGATTGCGCTCGTTGGTGGCCCGGGAACCGGCAAGACGGTAACCGCGCTGCATTTCCTCGATGAGGGCGTACGCCAGGGGGGCCGCGTGGCGCACCTCACGCAGGCTCGCCCCGAGGACATGGTCAAGCAGGCGAACTCGATCGGCATTGACCTCGATGCTCACTTGAAGTCCGGCGACTGGCTGATGCTCGGGTATCAGCCCGGCTTCCGTCAGCGTTATCGGAGAACGATCGACCCGGCGGAGGTGTTCTCGGAGCTGGAGGGTCTGGTCGGCGGTGGATCGAGGCCCGACCGAATCGTGTTCGACACTTGCGCTCCCCTGGTCGAGGGGCGCGAGGTAGCCAACAGCGCCGAGTTGCTCGTGGATCTACTGGGGAGTCTGGGCAGTACTTGCCTGCTGACGTTCTCGGCCGAGCAGCTCGCCGAACTGGATAGCGGCTTCGACGTGATCTCCCAGCGGGCGTCTCTGGTGCTCCATTTGACGCTGAACAGCTCGGGTCGGCGTCAGTTCATCATCCGGAAGACGGCGGGGCCGGCCGACCTGGCAGGTCCGATTGGATTCGATATCCGGGATCGTCTCGGTATCGTGCCGTTCAATGGGGCACGCCGAGAGCGGGCAAAGGAAAGCCGGGCCAACGTCCGGCGCCGGGTGCTGCTGCTGGACATTCCCGGTGAATTGCCCGAGGAGCTACGCCTCTGGTTCGAGAGCTCGTTCGAACTCTTCCGCACATCCGATCCGGTGGATGCGTTTCCCGAACTGGCACGCAGAGAGTTCGGGCTCGTCGTATTGAACGTGGATCGTCGTTCGGTCAACCGTGCGCTGCACGTGATGCATCAGCTCCGGCGCGCGGCGTGGCGCCCGCCCATTCTCGTCCTGTGTGGCTATGACCTCCGCGCCAGCGATCGTGCCCGGGCGCTGCGCTTCGGGGCCGACGACTTCATCTCAGGCGGTCTGAATCCTGAAGAACTAGCATCGCGCATCGAGAGTCTGCTGCGCCGTGGTCGGCCGGCAGCAGCGGCAGGTGCGGATGTCGAGGACCCGTCTGGAAAGCTTTCCACGCCAGATGAGGCCCCGGTGGCCTCGGTCATGGACACCGTTCGTGCGCGACTGCAGATGGAAAAGCCGCCCATATTCTCCCTCGTGCTGCTTCGTCACTCCAGCGGAAGGAGATTGAATACGCTCGCCAAACACGTGTCCGAGAAGATGAGGCGGAGCTCGGAGGATCGGATGACCGTGGGTCCTGGTCGAGTCGAAGTCTATTTGGATGGGGCTTTGGCGAGGCACGCCGAGATTTTCCTCAACCGCGTGCGGACCGAGGATTGGAAGAAGGTCGCCGCGGTGGTCTACACCTCGCCGACCGATCGCGAAGAACTCCTGAAACTCCTCGAAGAATAGGATGGCTCGGCGGCGCTCTACCTATTGGAGAGGCTTTCTCCCGTTGGCCGCCGGGTCACTGGTGTTGTTGCTACTGTTCGTTTTCGGTCTGATGCCGCAGCGCTTCCTGCTCGACCTCGACTTCGCCGAAAGCGGTTTTGCTTATCCCGTTGTGCTTCCCCCCCTCCCGCTGCCCACGGCAGCTACACCGCCGCCATTGACCGTGAAGCCTATAGCGCGTGGCCCGTCTGAGCGGTTTTGGGCCGAGTACCTGGCCGTGGTCGAGGCAGGCGATCTCGAAGCGGCTCTGCAACTACTGGAGGAGCACCTGGCGCGTAATCCTAACGATCTCGACGCCGCCCTTGAGTACGCCAGGGCGCTGTGGCGAGCCGGGCGTCTGGATGAGGCGATCGATGCGTACCGGGTGGCTCTGGCTCGGGGCGCCAGCCTCGCGGTCAGCCGAGAGTTAGTCAGTCTCCTCGTCACGCTTCAGCGATGGGATGAAGCCATCCTGCTGTACGAGGACATGATGAGTGAGTCGCCTGGGGACGCGGCATTGCAACGCGAGTACGCTCGCGCGTTGGTCTGGGCGGGGCGCTACGAAGAAGCGCTGGAAATCTTTGCCCAGCTGGCCGCGCTCAATCCGGATGACGAGGAGGTCTTACGCGAGTATGCCGCGGTTGCGAACTGGGCAGGCCGCTACGATTTGGCGCTGCCGCTCTACGAGCGACTCGTGCATCTGGCACCGGATGATGCGCAGCTGCGCCTCGAGTGGGCACGCACGTTGCTGTGGGCCCTGCAGCCGAATGCGGCGGCGGAGGCGGTGGCCGGCTTGCCGGCCGACTTCTCCAGCCCGGGCCTCGATTCCTTGAGGGTCGCCATCGAGC
>JASFLD010000236.1:0-6702 GCA_050118275.1 Gemmatimonadales bacterium | reverse complement strand
ACATCGACGCCGGCCTCGATCGATCCTTCCACGACCTCCCGGACGGACTTCATGCCGGCCTTGTGTCCCTCCTGGCGCGACAATCCGCGCTCGGTAGCCCAACGGCCGTTCCCGTCCATGATGACGGCGACGTGGCGGGGAATCGCGGCAGCATTTTCCCTCAACTGACGGAGACGCTCAGAAGACATCGATCTCGGTATGCGGCCGGGGCGGTGGCGCGACGCCGGGTTCGGACAACCAGAGGTAGGCGCAGTTCAGACCTCTAGTACCTCTTCTTCTTTGGCCTTCAGCAGAGCGTCGACCTTGGCAACGTATTCGTCGGTCAGTTTTTGCACGTCATCGAGCGTTCGGTGACCTTCATCCTCGGACAGATCGCCGCTCTTGATCTGTTCTTTGATGTCATCGTTCGCCCCTCGACGCGCAGCCCGCAGCGAGACACGGCCCTCCTCCGCCATCTTGTGCAGCACCTTCACCAGCTCCTTGCGGCGCTCCTCGTTGAGCGGCGGGATGGGGACGTGAATCACCGTCCCGTCGTTGGAGGGGTTGAGGCCTAAGTCCGAGCTGCGAAGCGCCCGTTCGATCGAATCCATCACGGTCTTGTCCCATGGCTGGACCACGAGCAGGCGCGGCTCGGGCGCGCTGATCGTCGCCAGTTGCTCCAGCGGCATTTGTGTCTCGTAGGCTTCGACCCTCACGTGCTCCAGCAACGCCGGGGTCGCCTTCCCCGTGCGGACCGAGGCGAACTCGCGCCGGACCGCTTCGACCGTTTCTTCCATCCGCTTACGAGTCTCTTTCAGGGTACTCATGATTCCACCTCTCCGGAAATCAGGGTGCCCACTCGCTCTCCCATCGCCGCGGCGAGCACGGCGCCGCGATGCTGGATATTCAGCACGATGACGGGCAGCTGGTTGTCCTTGCAAAGCGAGATCGCCGTGATATCCATGACCTTCAGATCGCGGGTCATCACCTCGAGAAAAGAGATCCTCGGGATCAGCTCGGCCTTCGGATCCTGCAGAGGATCCGCCGAGTGCACACCGTCGACCTTGGTGGCCTTGACGATCAGATCGGCCTCCATCTCGATCGCCCGCAGAACGGCCGCGGTATCCGTGGAAAAGTACGGGTTGCCCGTGCCGCCGGCAAAGAGAACGACCCGCCCTTTCTCGAGGTGGCGCAGCGCCCGCCGGCGGATGTACGGTTCGGCCAGCTGCTCCATCCGGATGGCGGTCAGTACGCGATTGGCGACGCCCTTCTTCTCCAACATGTCCTGGATCGCCAGCGCATTGATCACCGTCGCCAGCATTCCCATGTAGTCGCCGGAGACGCGGTCCATGCCGCCCGCCGCCGCCGCCGCCCCCCGCACGATGTTGCCGCCGCCGACCACGAGGCCGAGTGCCACCCCGGCTTCGTGTACTTCGCGGATCTCCTCCGTCAGTCGATCGATCGCCGGCAATGAGATGCCGAACTGCTCGCCGCCGGCCAGCGACTCGCCGGATACCTTCAACAATACGCGTCGATACTTGGGTTCGGGCATCCTGGGCCGTCAGCTGTCGATCTGAAACCTCACGAACGAGCCAACCACAATCTTCTCCCCCAGCTTGCTCTGCGTCTCGGCGATCCGGTCAGCGACGGAGATCTCCGGGTTCTTGACATATTTCTGCTCGAGCAGCGTACGCTCCTCGAAGAACTTGCGCAGCTTGCCCTCGACGATCTTCTCGGCAACGTGCTCCGGTTTTCCTTGCTCCTTGACCTGGGCCAGGAAGATCTCGCGCTCGCGCGCCACCGTCTCCTCCGCGACGCTCTCCCGCGACACGGCGATCGGGTCGGTCGCCGCGACCTGCATGGCCAAGTCGCGCGCCAGTGTCCGGAAGTCGTCGGTTCGGGCCACGAAATCGGTCTCGCAGTTCAGCTCGATCAGAACGCCCACCTTGCGCGAGTGATGGATATATGCTTCAACAACACCTTCTTTGGCCTCCTTGCCCACCCGCTTCTCGGCCGCCGCCGCACCTTTCTTCCGCAGCCACTCGATGGCCGCTTCCATGTCACCGTCGTTTTCCTGCAGGGCGCGCTTGCAATCCATCATCCCGGCGCCCGTCCGCTCGCGTAACTCCTTTACGTGCGTTGCCTTGATGTCGCTCATATCGCTGGTTTCCGATCTCATTCACTAAAAGGGCCACCGAAGTGGCCCCACGATTCGATCACGTTTCGCTGGTGGCATCGCCGGTGCTACTCTCCCCCTCAGCCGGCGCTGCCGCTTTCTTGCCTTTCTTCCCCTTCTTTTCGCCTGGGGCCGCGCCGGACGCCTCTTCAGCGTCGCCGGCCGGCTGCTCCGGCATCGCCTCCGCCGGAGTTCCTTGCCCGGCTTCTTGGTCGGGAGATTCGATGGGCTGGGGAGTCTTGAGGTTTTCTACGTTCACGACCTCCTCCGCCTCGTCGTCGTCGCCATCCTCATCTCCGGATGTGCGATGAGCCGCGATCACCTCGGGACGCGGGCGGCGTCGCTTCCGACTCTTGCGCGTCGCGCCGCGCTCCGCCACGGCTACAGACCCGTCACTCGAGTAGGTGAAGACCTCCTCTTCTTCCTCGCTTGCCGCACGCAATTCCGCCGGCACTTCCCGAACCGCGATCTCGATCGTGTCGGCCAGCTCACCCGCGATCAGTGACACCGAGCGGATCGCGTCGTCGTTCCCCGCGATCGGAACGGTGAGCAGATCGGGGTTGGCGTTGGTATCCGCGATCGCGATCACCGGGATGCCCAGTTTGTTGGCCTCGGCGACCGCGATGTACTCCCTGGTCGAGTCTACCACGAAAAGGCAACCCGGCGGCCGCGTCATGTCCTTGATTCCGGACAGATAGCGATCCAGCTTCTCGCGCTCGCGATGGAGGAGGAGCTGCTCCTTCTTCGTGTAAAATTCGAAGGCCCCTTCTTCGGCGCCGCGCTCGAGGTCTTTCAAGCGGCGGATATTCCGCTTGATCGTCTGGAAGTTCGTGAGCATGCCGCCCAGCCAGCGTTCGGTCACGTAATAGGCGCCACAGCGCTCGGCCTCACTCCGGATGATCTCCCGCAGCTGAGGCTTGGTGCAGACGAACAGCACGTTGTCGCCTCGACGGACCACCTGGCCTACTAGCTCCTTGGCCCGCTCCAGCTCGCGAAGCGTCTTCTTGAGATCGATGATGTATATGCCGCCGCGCTCCGCGAAGATGTATCGCCGCATCTTCGGGTTCCAACGCCGCGTCTGGTGTCCGAAATGAACTCCAGCTTTTAGGAGATCTTCAAGCCCTACCGGCATAAATCACTTTCCTCGAGCGAGTGCCTTCGCCTATCGCTTGCTGAACTGGAAGCGCTTCCGCGCCTTCGGCTGACCATACTTCTTTCGCTCGACACGCCTTGGGTCGCGCGTGAGCAATCCATCGCGCCGCAACGGAACTCGGCGATCCTCATCCTCCACCAGCAACGCGCGCGCGACTCCCAACTGGATCGCACCCGCCTGTCCGGTCAGACCGCCGCCGCGGACGTTGACCAGCACGTCGTATTCGCCATTGGTCTGAGTGGCACGAAACGGCGCTTCCACCACCGCGTGATACGCGCTGCGTGGGAAATAGTCGGCCAGCGAACGGCCGTTGATCCGCCACTCGCCCTTACCCCGGCTCAGATACACGCGGGCCACCGATGTCTTGCGACGACCTACCGCGTGGAGTCGCCCGTCCTCTAGTTGCTTTCCGATCATGTTCTCGCGATTGCCAATAGCCTGGAAAGTAAACTTACGATTCAACCTTCAGCGGTTCCGTCGTCAATCCCTTGTGCGGATGATCGGGACCCGCATAGACCCTCAGCTTCCTGGCCATCAGCCGTCCCAGGTTGGTCTTCGGCAGCATGCCCCGCACCGCGCGCCGCACGACGAACTCGGGCCGCCGCTCCAACATGCGCCGAAACGGGATCTGCTTCGCTCCACCGATGTAGCCGCTATGCCGGAAATAGGTCTTCTGCTCGCTCTTCTTGCCAGTCAGCCGAACCTTCTCGGCGTTCACCACGATGACGCCGTCTCCACAATCCACGTGCGGAGTATAGATCGGCTTGTGCTTCCCCCGCAGAACCTTGGCGACTTCGGCGGCGAGGCGACCCAACACCACGTCCTCCGCGTCCACCAGGTACCACTTGCGCTGGACGTCCGCCGGTTTCGCGACCGGGGTCTTCATCGAATTCGTCAGTAACTCCGCCATCTTATATCCCAAAACCGTACTCGTTCCGCCCCGGCGCACCGCGCCGTCGCGGGAAACCGCATTATAGGACAGCGCGGAAGCTTATTTGGGAAGCCAAGATATGTCAAGGAAAGTCAGACCGCCGGGCCGCCCATCGCTCAACCCAAGAAGCTCTCCAGCGACCGGGCTCGGGAGACGTGTCTGAGGCGCGCCAAAGCGCGCTCTTTGATCTGCCGCACCCGCTCGCGGGTGACTCCCAGCTGCTCGCCGATCTGCTCGAGGGTCATCGCTTCTTCGCCGTCCAGGCCGTAGTACAGCCGTAGGATCATCGCCTCGCGCGGCTTCAGCGTCCGCAGCGCCTCCTCGACGTTCGTCCGCAGCGCCTTCTCGAAGGCTTCCTGCTCGGGGCCCGGCCGGTACTCGTCCGGCAGGTAATCGAGCAGTTTGTTGTCCTCGCCCGGCACCAGCGGTGCGTCCAGGGACAGGTGCGCCATGGCGATCGACATCGTCTTGTACAGCTCATCCGCCTCGACCTCGAGACCTTCGGCCAATTCGCCAACGGTGGGCTCGCGCCCCAGCTCCTGCACCAATGCGCTCGAACGCTTGCCGATTCGGTGGATTTCGCCGGCGCGGTTGAGCGGCACCCGCACGATCCGCGACTGCTCGGCCAGGGCCTGCAGGATCGCCTGACGGATCCACCAGACCGCGTAGCTGATGAATTTCACGCCGCGCGTCTCGTCGAATTTCTCGGCCGCCCGGATCAGGCCCAAATTGCCCTCGTTGATCAGGTCGGCCAGCGCGACGCCCTGGTTCTGGTATTTCTTCGCGATGGACACCACGAAGCGGAGGTTGGAGTTGACCAGTTTCTCCAACGCCACCCGGTCACCGTCCCGGATACGTTGCGCCAGATCGCCTTCCTCCTCACGGGCGATGAGCGGATAGCTGCTGATCTCCTTCAGATATTGATCGAGAGACCCGGGAGGCGTGGTCGCCCGGTGCGCCGGAGCGAAATCTCTAAACAGACCCGTCCGTCCCTCGGACCGCTCGCCCGAGCCGACTTTGTCCGACGGGTTTCGTCGCCGCTCTCGACCCAAGTGCTGAACCCCGGTGCCAGTTGGACTCAGTCTGAAAGAAAGAACTGTCGCGTATCTAGCTTCAACGGACCAGGTCGCCGACCCGGCCCCATCTGACTTCTGTCAACCACGGAAGCGGCCGCAGCGTGCTGCGATCGAACGAGTAGTAGATCACCAGGGGGCGACCCTTGATCAGACCGCGGTCGACGAAGCCCCAATATCGGGAGTCCTGTGAGTTGTCCCGATTATCGCCCATCACGAAGTACCTGTGCTCGGGCACGATGAGTGGCCCCCAATCGTCACGCGTCGGCCGATATGTCTTCCGATCCACGTCCGGAGCGAGGTACTGCTTCTGCCACTCGAAGCTCGGGTCCCAGTAATCGCCACCAGGTTGGACGTGCTGTACGTACGCTTCGTCCTGCCGCTCTCCATTCACATAGAGGACGCCACGTCGCATCGCAACCCGGTCGCCCGCCAGGCCAACGACTCGCTTCACGTAGTTCTTCGACCGGTCGAGTGGATACTCGAACACGATGATGTCACCACGCTCGGGCTCCTCGAACCCCGGCAGTCGCGCGTCGGTGAACGGAAGCTGTGCGCCGTACACCGCCTTGTTGACCAACAGGAAATCGCCGACCAGCAGCGTCGACTCCATCGATCCCGTCGGGATCTTGAAGGCCTCGACGGCGAAAGTGCGGATGATCAGGAACAGCAATATGGCGACCGAAATCGACTTGACCCACTCCCAGAGCCACCGGCCGGTACTCTGCGCTTCCTGGCCGCCTTTGGTGCCGCGCGTCTCGCTGTCTTTCTTCTTCGGCTTGTCCCGCTTACTCGCCATTGATCCTATCCCCTGCAGCGCCAGCGCCCTCTCGATCAAGGCGCCTAGCGTATCCGGTTACCTATGCGATGCCACCTCACGTCCGTCAACCACGGCACGGGTCGGAGCTTCCCGTACTCGAATGAATAGTAGATGATCAAAGGGCGACCCTTAATCAAGCCCCGCGGAACGAACCCCCAATACCGAGAGTCCTCCGAGTTGTCGCGGTTGTCACCCATTACGAAGTACGAATCCGGCGGAACGCGCAAGGGGCCCCAGTTGTCACGCGTCGGCCGGTAGGCTCCCGCGTCGACGTCGGGCAGCAAGTGATCTCGCTGCCACTCGAAACTCGGATCCCAATAGTCGTGGCCTCGTTGAATGTGTTGCACGTATGCTTCATCGAGGCGCTCACCGTTCACGTACAGATCACCGCGGCGCATCGCGATCCGATCGCCGGGGACAGCCACGATGCGCTTGACGTACGGTGCCTCCCACCCATCAAACGGTGGCTCGAGGACCACGATGTCCCCACGCTCCGGAGCTTCGAATCCGGGCAGGCGGACGGGCGTGAACGGCACCTCCGCTCCGTAGACGGCCTTGTTGACCAGTAGC
>JASFLD010000235.1:0-6720 GCA_050118275.1 Gemmatimonadales bacterium | reverse complement strand
CTCGACTCTCAGATGGCGCACGCAGCTAGTTCTTAATCGCGCGGTCGAGCGCAATATTTGTGATCAGGATCCAGGCGAGGCGATGGTTCTTTTGTGATCGCGCAGCCTTGGAAGTGCTGCGGGGAATGCATCGGAGACCGACAATGAACAGACCGATTCCGTCCAGCCTCTTCATCATACTCGCCGCGGTGAGCATCACTTCTCTGGCACAGGCGCAGGCCCGCGAGCGGCTCTCCTACTCGATCGATGCGACGATCGACGTCGTGGCCGAAGAGGTCCGTGCGGTGGCTCGAGTGACGGTACCATTCGAGCTCTTCTGGTCGCCCACAGAGATCCGGCTCGACCTTCTTTCGGCGGGCGCGGATTCTCTTGGACGCCGATTGGAGATCGGGTCGCTCACCTCCCCCACGAGAATCGAGACTAGGGAAGACCCGAGTGGTTATTTGCGCGTCCTCCTTCCGGCGGCGGCCAGGCCTGGTGATGTCATCCGACTCGAGGTCCGCTACACCAGCCGATTCAACGACAGCTTCGAGTTGTTGGGCTACTACAGCTTCTGGGCCCACGAGCCCGGGGAGTACTGGTATCCCGATGTCATAGCAGAGGGTGGCAGGCGCGCCGACTTCAAGGACTTCGAGGTGACGCTCGACTACCCAGCCGCCTATACCACGCTCACCACGGGCTCACAGGTGGGGCCGACGACGCTAGGCGAGGCAGGGCGGCGCGCCACCTACCGCGCCGAGCATGTGGAAGGTTTCTCCGTCAGCCTGGGTGAAGGCTTCGAGTTGCTCGAGCTCGAAGGCGACGGGTACACCGTGGTGGGTCTTCTACCGCCGGAGGAGTCCGAGGCCTTCCGGCTCGCCGTCCGCTTGGCCGCGGAAGCCGTTGGGTGGTACCGCGATACCTATGGTTTCTTCCCGGTCCGGCAAATCGGGATCATCCCCGGGCCGCGCCGCTGGGGTGGCGGTTTCCCCCTCCCCAACGTTTTCATGATCCACAGGGCGAACCTCCAGGAGGACTTCCTCAGGTGGATCACGGCCCACGAACTGGGTCACTACTACTGGGGTCTCTACGTTCTCAGCGCCACGGACGATCGGCTCGACTGGCTCAACCTGGCCAACGGAATCTGGGCCGATCACTCCTACCTCGCCGCCACGTCCGGACGAACCGTGGGTGAAGTGCTTCGCGGTCGCGGCGCCGGCGACATGTTGGTCGACTATCTGGAAGCGATGCTGGAGAACCGCGAGCAGCGATTGGGAATCGGGTTTGCGGAGGAAGATTCGCTCGACCTGGGGTTCGACTACAATTCTCTCATCCGTCACGGGAAGGCCACCGTGGGCGTGTACCTCCAGGCTCGCCGCCTGGGCACCGAACGCTTCCTCAGGCTGCAGCGCGAGTTACTCGCGGACTTCCGCTACCGGCCCCTGTCGGTCGCGGAGTTCGCTCGCCGGTTGGAGGCGGCGGGCGCGGCGGGCGCCGGCGAGTTCTTCGAGAAGTGGATCGGTGGTGACGCGCGGATCGAGTTCAACGTTCGGCGGGTCGAGTCGGAGGCAACGGAGAGCGGTTGGCTTCACCGAGTGCACATCTCCCAGGTGGGAACGATCCCTTATGACCTCGATGTGGAACTGGTTACCGCCGACGGCGCCAGCTTCGTGCGAAGGCTCCGTGCCCAGAGCTTCGCCGAGGATGAGGAACAGGTATTGGAACTCATCCTGCCGCAGCGGCTTGCCGATGTGCGCCTCGACCCGGAAGGCAAATTGCCGATGTGGAACAGCTCCAACCCCGGTATGCGTCGAGCCTTTCTGCAAGCGATGTATCGCGCCGACATGACCCCAGCTTTCCTGGCGCTGGCACCCGACTATTTCACAGTCCGGCCTGACGATGATCACATGCGGCTGGCCTACGTCGAGCGGCTGTTCAACCTGGGTCGTTATGCGGACGTCATCGCGACTCAAGAGCCTGCTCTGCGAGAACTCCCCAACGGACCGGCCGACGCCTGCCCGACCCGGCTCGCGTGCTGGTCGACGATTCTACTGGCCCGCTCGCTGACCGCGCTGGGCCGCTCGTCGGAAGCCGAGCAGGTGCTGAACGCGATAGAAGAACGGGCGCGGGCATTGCGCCTCGAGTCGCTGTGGCAGGAGGCGACCGGCGAATTGCAGTGAGGCCGACGGACGGGTCTCGGACGCTTCCCAGGCTTCAGCTCCCCGTTACGCCGAGCGGCCCGGCCCCTCGGCCTCGAGCATCGACAACATCGGCGCTCGCAGTACCGGGATCTGGGAGGAGTGGCCGCACGAAAGCGGTACGGGCAAACCCATGACTACTCTTCTCGCAGGGCGGCCACGGGGTCCACGCGTGACGCGCGGGCCGCCGGAACGAAGGTGGCGAGCAGCGCGACGACCGCCAGAAAGAGGGCTACCCCCGCCAGCGTCGGCGGGTCGACGGCAGCCACGTGGAACAGGAAGCCGGAGATGACCCGCGACGCCGCCAGCGCGGCGGCGAGCCCGATCAGAATACCCATGGCCACCAGCTTCAACCCGTGTGACAGCACGAGCTGAACGATCTGGCCATCGTCGGCGCCGAGCGACATTCGCACCCCGAACTCTCGCACGCGGCGACCGACGCCGTAAGCGATGACGCCGTAGATCCCCACGGCGGCGAGGACCAACGCCAACGCCGCGAACAAGCCCAGCATGATCAGGTTGAAGCGCTGCGGCGCGATGGAGCGCGAGAGCAGATCTCCCACCGAGGCGGCGTTGAATACGGCTAGCTGGGGGTCGATCTGGCGGATCTCGGCCCGCATCGCTCGAACGACGACAGCCGGTTGGGCGTCGGCCCGCAGCAAGATGTCGAACTGCGAGAACGGAACCTGCGTCATCGGCACGTAGAAAGCGGGGCTGGTTTCCCGATTGAGGCCCAAGAACTTCACGTCGGCCACCACACCCACGATCTCTCGCCAGCCGCCCCAGAACTGGAACCGTTTGGCCAGGGGATCCTCGTCCGGGAAGTACTTGCGCGCGAACGACTCGTTGACGATGGCGACCAGGGGAGCGCCTCCAGCGTCACGGCGGTCGAAGTCGCGACCCTTGATCAATCGAATTCCCGCTGTGGCGAAGTACCCGGCGCTCACGGGCCGAATCCGCTCTTCCTCGACCCCCTCCTCGACAGTCTCGGGCCCGCCTTCGACCCGAACGCGGGTGGTCCAGCCCGCAACGGTCGGACTATTGAGTGCGAGAGCCGCGCTTTGCACGAAGGGCAGCCGCTCGGCCCGCTCCAAGACCTCGGCATGGAAGCGCTGAACTTCGGGAACGTCGGGCCAATTCCGAAAATCATTCGGATAGCGCGCGTCGGGCAGGCTGACCGACAGGCGAACCAGGTTCTCCTGCTTGAAGCCCGGGTCCACGCGGGTGAGGTTCCACATGCTCCGCAAGAGGAGTCCGGCCCCCACCGCCAGGACGAACGCCAACGCCACCTGCGCCACCGCGATCCCATCCCGCAGTCGGCCGGTCCTGCCGCCCGTCGAACCGCGCCCACCCTCGGCCAACTCGACGTTCAGATTCGGGTTCGAGGTGCGGAGCGCCGGCAGGATCCCGAACATGACGCCCGTGACCAGGGTGGCGCCCAGCGCGAAGAGCAACACCGTCGCGTTCAGCGAGTACGGTTTGATCTGCGGCAGAGCGGCGGGAGCCAGATCCCTCAACAAGGCGATGCCCGCAACGGCGAGCAGCAGGCCCAGAGCGCCACCCGCCAGCGCCAGCAGCAGGCTCTCGACCAGGAACTGCCTCACCAGGCGGCGACGGCCGGCGCCCAACGCGGCGCGTACCGCCACCTCGCGCTGACGCGTGATGCTCCGCGTGAGCAACAGGTTCGCCACGTTGGCGCAGGCGATGAGCAGCACCAGCCCGACCGCGCCCATCAGCAACAACAGCGCCGGCCGCACCTGTCCGGTGAGCACGGCCTCCATGCTCTCGACGTTGGCGCCGCGGCCGACGTTGTCATCGGGATAGGCCTCTTCGAGCGCCGCCATGATGTTGTCCATCTCGGCCTGCGCCGTCGCCGGCGTAACCCCCTCGTTCAGCCGGCCGATGACCAGGAGATTGTGCACCCCCCGCGGGCTCGTGGCGGGCCCGTAGGCCAGAGGCAGCCATAGATCGACGTCGCCGGCGAAGCGGAAACCCGGCGGCATCACGCCCACGACCGTGTAGGCGTTCCCGTCCAGACGGATCGAGTGACCGATGATCGTCGAGTCAGAGCCGAACCGCCGCGTCCACAGGCCGTGACTCAGCACCGTGACCGCCGGCCCATCGGGTTGATCCTCCTCCGGCACGAACGTGCGCCCCAGCATCGCGCTCCAGCCCAGCGTCGGGAAGAACGTATGCGTCACCTGAACCACGCTCAGCCGCTCGGCTTCACCGTCCACCGGCGTGAGCGTCGGGTTCGGAGCGCCGGCGTAGGCGGCCAATCGCTGGAACACGGTCTGACGCTCGAGATAGTCGAAGTAGTCCGGACCCGAGACGCCCTCACGACGCGTGTCGTTGAACCGATCCGTCTGGAAGACGTAGACCAGCTGGTCCGGCTCGTCGTAGGGCAGCTGCGCCAAAAGCACGCCCTGAACGACGCTGAACATCGACGTGTTCGCCCCGACGCCCAGCGCGACGGTCAGCATGACGATGGCGGTGAAGCCGGGTTGTTTGCCAATCCAACGAATTGCGTACCGAATATCTTGCAGCAAGCTCGACATCTCAGACTCCTTCAGGGGTGGAGGCGGGTGGCGGGAGCACTTCGGGTTATCGCGGCGCGATCGGAGATCGTGGGCCCGCTCGACCAGACCGCCGATGATCAAGTCGGCCAGATCGAGAGCCAGCTGACCATAGGCCCACACGCGTCCACGACGGTCGGCCTCGCGATCGTGAACATCGCGGAGCGTTTGCAGAAGTTCCTCGCCAACGCGCTCCCGGAACCGACGGGGATAGAGATGCAGGATGAGCCGCGCGATGAGCATCGGGGACCAAACTACGCTTTCCTGGGCTGCAACAGGCCGACCTCGCGGGCCCAATCGAGTTCCCGGGTCCGACGTCCAGCCTCGGCGACCGCCACACGCCGTCCCAGATCAGTGAGCCTATAATAACGCCGGCGCTCGTCGTCGAGTTCCGGGGCGGGCCGCTCCTCTGTCTCTGCCAGCAGGCCGGTCTCGGTCATCCGGTTGATGGCGCGATACAGGGTGCCGGGCCGCAGGCGCACCGAACCCTGGGTGCGGCGTTCGACCTCGACGAGCACGGCGTAGCCGTGGGCCGGTCCGGCGGCGAGGGCGAGCAGGATCTGGAAAGCCACATCGGTGAGCGGCAGGAAGTATCGAGCGTCGTGTCGTTGGCTCATGATCGTCCAGGGTATCATCTCTCTCGGAATACATTCCTAAAGAGAGTATACGGCACTTAACTTATCCGCGCAAGCATGACGGCCAGCACCAAACACGGGACTCGGAACGGAGAGGTGCGCCACCGCATGATGCGAGCGTCATCCGCCCAGCTCCGGGTTGCCGCCGGTCCCCAGGCGTCCGGACGGCGCTTGGGTGGGCGGGGGCGGCGGCAGCCGGATCAGCGTGGAAACGCTGGCGGGAAGGCTCGGCCCGTAGACTCCGGCGGTTCTCTATCGTCCGCACGCTGAGACGCAGTTGGCATCGTTGCCGCCATCATCGTCAATCACCCTCGGTGTCCATCGTCCAGATCTCGCCCGTGAGCGTGACGACATACGCGGTGTTTCCGATGATCTCGAACGAGGTCGGCAGGTTCAGCCCGTCCTCGATGACTGTGAGCCCACCATCCCCGTTCACCTCCACCAGGGCGCCGGTGTTCGGCAGCGCGGGGCTACCCGGGTCTCCGCCGCCGAACGTACCCTGCGCCAGAGCGTAGAGCGCGCGACCGCGGCCGAATTCCACGTCGACGAGGAGCGGAGCGCCGGAGGCCATCTCCGTGACGGCCGTCGAGCCCGGCCCGAACGACACGACCTTGCCGTTCTCGGGCAGGTGCGGGACCGGCCCTGCCTCGGCCATGTACACGGTGTTGCCGCGTACGTCGAGCCCGGTCGGAACGATGTTGTTGAACCTCATGAACTGGGTGATCTCACCGTCACGGGTGACGTACAGCACGCGGTTGAGATGCCCATCGGTGACGAGGAATCCGCCCCGGTAGGCCTCGATCGAGTAGAGAACTCCGGTCTTAACGAAGAAGTCGAAGCCGGTGGGCGGATGTGCCAGGTTGTAGGCGCCGATGTCTGCGATAATCGTCAAGCTGCTCGGACCGTCCACCCGGTAGATGCCGTTTATCACGCCGGTTGGAAACAGATCAGGCTCATCGACCAGGGTGACAAGTACGTAGGCGGTACTGCCGTAGAACGCGACGTCGATCGCTCCGCCGATGCCGATGATCGAAGGCGGTAGACCGCTGGCGAAGGTAGTGACGTCGCCGGTCCTCGGGTCGACGCGCGAGACTCTGCCGGCCGCGCCTTCCGTGACGAACAGTGCGCCACCGGGGCCGATGGCACTGCCCGAAGCGCCCTCCAGGCCGGTTACGAGCTGGGCCGGTGCTGCGGGGCCGTGGCTCGCCTGGGCGGATGAATCGTCCAGCCGAAGCGCCGATTCGGTGACCGGTTCACACCCCGCCAGAGCCATGATCGGCAGGACGAGACAGGTCGCCGAGATTGGAAGAGGAAGTCTGCTTCGCATCTTTT
>JASFLD010000234.1:0-6732 GCA_050118275.1 Gemmatimonadales bacterium | reverse complement strand
TGACCTTTCTCGTCGGTCATCAACAGAACGCCGATGGGCCGGGCCGAGATCAGACAACCGGTGAAGGTCGGGTCGGTGACCAGCACGAGCGCGTCGAGCGGATCGCCGTCGTCCGATAGCGTTCCCGGGACGAAGCCATAATCGCCGGGATAGTGCACGGGCGAATAGAGGATGCGGTCGAGCCGGAAGACGTCGTTGTCGTGGTCGTATTCGATCTTGTTGCGCGAGCCCTTGGGGATCTCGACCACCACGCTGATCACGTGAGGCGGAGCCGCTCCAGGTGAGAGATTCTCGAGACTCATCTCGCTCCCTCCTAGTGGGGGACCGAGTCCGGCGGCAGCGGCTCGGCCGCATTCGATCCGAGGAATCGCAGAATCGCGAACAGGACCACGATGCCCAGCGCATACGATATGATCCACGGCATCCCGTACGCGGTCGGGATGTCGCCGCACAGCATTCCAACGAATGCCACCACCAACGCGTAAGGCAGCTGGGTTCGCACGTGGTCCACGTGGTCGGACGCCGATGCCATCGAGCTCAGCACGGTCGTGTCCGAGATCGGCGAGCAGTGATCCCCGAAGATCGCGCCGGCCAACACCGAGCTGATCGTCCCGAGTAGCACGGTGTAGTGGACCTCTCCGGTGAAGCCTATGCCGCCGCCCATGCTGACGGCCAGCGGGATGACCAGCGGGATCAGAATCGCCATCGTCGCCCACGATGTTCCCGTGGCGAACGAGATCACCGCCGCGGCCACGAAAACGGAGACTGGCAACAGGTGCATCGGAAAGCCGACGGTCTGCAGGATGTGACTTACCCAATGCGCCGTGCCGATCGCTTGAGTCGCCGCGCCCAGCGACCAGGCCAAAACGAGGATGACGATAGCCAGAACCATCGCGCGTAGGCCATTGGCCCACGCCTCGATGGCTTCACGCATCTTCAGGATACGCTGCGCCGTTGCCAGTAGGAAGGCGGCCAACACGCCCGCCAGCGAACCCCAGAGGAGCGCGTTGAATGCGTTCGCCGCTCCCAGGATATCCCGCAGCGAGCCGGGGCCGTAGTTGTTCCGGCCGTCAAAATAGAGGCCGAGGAGGACCACGACCACTACCGTGACCACGGGAATCGCGGCGTTGTACCACCGGTGCGCCGCGTCCTGCTTGGGCTCCATCAGTGCGGCGTCGGTGTCGACCATTAGCTGTGCGCCCTCTCGATGTATCCCCTCGCCGCGCGCGGCGCGCCGCTCCGCCGCCAGCATGGGGCCGAAGTCGCGACCCGACCAACCGATCAGGAAAACCAGACAGAGGGCGAGAATCGGATAGAACAGATAGGGGATCGAGTGGATGAAGACGGTGAACGGGCTGGCCGTCGTCAGCTGGCCGGCCAACGCCGGGTCGGACGCCGCGGCCTGAGCCGCGGCGGCCTGCAGACCATCGGCGATGAGCGAGATCTCGTATCCGGCCCAGGTGGAGACGAAGACGATCGCGGCCACTGGCGCGGCCGTCGAGTCGACCAGATATGAGAGCTTCTCCCGCGAGATGCGGAGCCGGTCGGTGATCGGACGCATGGTGTTACCGACGATCAGCGTGTTGGCGTAGTCGTCGAAGAAGATGGCCAGTCCGGCCAGATAAGTCGCCAGTTGGCCGCGTCGCCGGGTCGTAGCCAGCGGCGCGACCGCCTCTACGATGCCGTGCGTCCCGCCGCTACGCCCCATCAAACCGACCATGCCGCCCAGCATCAAGCTGAATATGACGATGGCCGCGTGGTCAGGGTCGCCGAGCGCCGGGGCGATGAAGGTGTCGATGGTTCGCAGGGTTGCCGAGAAAGGGTTCAGGCCAACGACGAAGAACGCGCCCAGCCAGATTCCCGCGAAGAGCGAGATGACGACTTCGCGGAAGATGAGGGCGAGCGCGATCGCCAGGAGAGGCGGGAGAATGCTCACCCAGCCCGGCAGCCAGGTCGGTGACATCTCGCCGGCGATTCCATCCGCAGTCACTTCGAGCGGCAAGTCGGCGCGTCGTGTTATGGAAACCCCGCTCACTACCACTTCGCTACCGGGATCGGCGGTACCCTCGGCCAGCAACTCGCCGCGGGCGTTCGATACGCGCCAGACGACGGCCTCGGGCGCGTCGGGTACGCTGAAGACGATGTCGAAGGGAACGTGGGTCAGCACCGCCCTGGGGCCGCCCACCTCGATGCCTCCCGGCTCCTGGGCGTTCAGTCGCCCGGGGACCGGAAGGGCGAGCAAGGTCAGCACTGCGATCGTCGCGACTCTGTGCATGGCGAATGGGTTAGGGTCCGAAGGCCGGAGGATGTTAGGAACCCGGCCGGATCTTGTAAAGAGACGGCGGCTCGCTACAGGGGGAGAGAAACGGTGTAACGCGTTGACACTACGACAGAAGTGGGGCTATACTGGCGACGACCCGCCAAGCGTAGAGGGGTGGTAACGGGGGAACCGTGCAAGAAGAATCGCCTACAGTACTCATGGACGAACGAGCCGTGCGGCGTGCCATCGCGCGCATGGCCCGTGAGATCGTGGAGCGCAACGCGGGTACGAAAGGTCTCGTCCTGGTCGGTATTCATCGCCGGGGCGTCGATCTGGCCGACCTGGTGGCGGAGGAAATCGAGAAAAGCGAAGGCCGCAAAGTCCCGCTGGGCACCCTCGACATCACGTTGTATCGCGACGACCTGAGTGTCATCGGTCCGCGGCCCGTGATCGGCGCCAGCGACATCCCGGCCGACATAGAAGGCCGGTCGGTAGTGGTCATTGACGACGTCTGCTACACGGGCCGTACGGCGCGGGCGGCGATGGATCACCTCGCCGATTTCGGTCGGCCGTCGCGCATCTATCTTTGCGTGCTGGTAGATCGCGGCGGCCGCGAGCTGCCCATCCAGCCAGATTTCGTAGGCCGTCACTTCGAAGTGACGCCGGCTGAAGATGTCGCCGTCCATGTGCCGCGGGAGGATGGCCGGCTATCCGTTGAACTGCGCAAGACAGGTCAGGGGTGAGCAAGACAGTCGACTTCGGGAAAGATCTTACCGGGCTCGAGGAGTTGAGCAAGGAACACATTACGACGATCCTAAACGTCGCGGAGCCCTTCAAGGAGATCAGCGAGCGGACGATCAAGAAAGTACCGGTCCTTCGAGGCAAGACGATAGTCAATCTGTTCTACGAGCCTTCCACGCGAACGCGAGTCTCGTTCGAGTTCGCCGAGAAGCGGCTGTCCGCCGATACCGTCAACATATCGGGTTCCGGTTCGTCGATCGTGAAGGGCGAGAATCTGGTCGACACGGCGCGCAACCTGGAGGCGATGCGGATCGACATGGTCGTCATCCGCCACGGCTCGTCCGGCGCGGCCCAGTTCCTCGCCGACCGTATTCCCTCCAACGTGATCAACGCCGGCGACGGTCAGCACGAGCACCCGACGCAGGGCTTGCTCGATATGCTGACGATTCGCGACCACCTCGGCGCTATCGAGGGTAAGAAGGTCTGCATCGTCGGAGACATCCGGCACTCGCGTGTGGCGCGCTCGAACATATGGGGACTCCTGAAGCTGGGTGCCGAGGTGGCGGTTTGTGGTCCGCCGACCTTGATCCCGTACGGCATCGCCGGATTGGGCGTCCAGGTGTTCAAGCGCGTGGAGGAAGCGATAGAATGGGCCGAGGTGCTCAACATCCTCCGCCTGCAACTCGAACGAATGGAAGCCGGGTACATCCCCTCGCTGCGAGAGTACAACCGCTTCTTTGGCGTGTCCGTCGCGCGTCTCGAGCGCGCGCCGCGTGATATTCTGATCTTGCATCCGGGTCCGATGAACCGTGGCGTCGAAATCGACTCTCACGTCGCCGACGGTCCGCATTCCGTAATCCTGCGACAGGTGACGAACGGTGTAGCCGTCCGGATGGCGATACTGTACTTGCTATCCGGAGGGAGACCGGATCGCGCCGAATCGTCGAAGATGGGGGATCGGTCGTGAGCCGGCCGCTGTTGCTCTGCGGCGGTCGAGTCGTCGATCCGGCGCAGAAGCTGGATGAGCGGCTCGACGTCTTGCTCGTGGACGGCAAAGTCGCGGCAGTCGGTCGCGGTTTGGAACCTCCCGAGGGTGGAACGTCGCGTGACGTGGAGGGGCTGGTCGTCGCGCCCGGTTTCATCGACTTGCACGTGCACCTTCGTGAGCCGGGTGACGAGCACAAGGAGACCATCGCCTCAGGCGCTCGGGCCGCGACGGCGGGTGGATTCACAGCGATCTGCGCCATGCCGAACACGCGACCGCCCATCGACGATCACGCCGCCGTCGGATTCGTACGGGCCGAGGGCGAACGGGCCGGGTACGCCCGCGTCTATCCGGTAGGGGCGGTCTCGATCGGTCTCCGGGGCGAAGAGATGACGGAGATCGGGGAACTGGTCGCGGCCGGCGCCGTCGCCGTTTCTGACGACGGACGACCCGTCTGGAACTCCGGTCTGTTGCGCCGCACGATGGAGTACACCCTCGCCTTCGACATCCCGTATTTTTCACACAGCGAGGATTTGGGTCTGAGCGCCAACGGCGTGATGAACGAGGGCAGTGTCTCGACCGCGCTGGGTCTCCCGGGGATCCCCAACACGGCGGAAGATGCGGCGGTGGCCCGCGACTGCCTGATCGCAGAGCTGACGGGCGGTCAACTGCACGTACAGCATGTCTCCACCCGGGGAGCCGTCGAGATCATAGGCGCCGCCAAGGCACGCGGCGTCAGGGTGAGCGCCGAAGTGACGCCGCACCATCTTTCGTTGACGGACGAGGCCGTTCGCGGGTATCGAACCGAGGCGAAGATGAACCCGCCGCTGAGGACCGCGGCTGATGTCAGTGCCGTACGCGATGCTTTGGTCGAGGGCGTGATCGACTGCGTCGCGACCGATCACGCTCCGCATCACTACGAGGACAAAGAGCGTGAGTTCGACGATGCGCCGTTCGGCGTGGTTGGGCTCGAGACGGCGCTGGGTGTCTGCATTCGGGAGATGGTGGTGACGGGACGTCTGGATCTGTTAGAGTTAGTGGAGCGACTGTCGTACCGTCCGGCGCGGATCGCCGGATTGTCGGGCGGAACTCTGATGCAAGGGACGCCGGCCGATGTCGTCGTCTTCGACCCGGAGAAACGTTGGGTTTGTCGGCCGGAGGCTTTCCTCAGCCTGAGCCGCAATACGCCGTTCGCCGGGCAAGAGATGGTGGGAAAAGTGGTCATGACTTTGGTGGGTGGAAGACCGGTGTTCGACGGGTCGAGCGACCGGCTGGGATGATCGGCGCGTGGAGAGGTGAGTCAAGATGTCAGATGATGTATCAAGCGAAGTAGATCAGCTTCTCAAGGACCGCGAGAAGTATGAGTCGTGGCTGGGGCGACTCGAGGCTCGGAAAGGGGAGGCCTCGTCGCGAGCCTATGAGCGGGTTCGTGGTGATTACCAGCAACGCCTGGACGATGTGCTTCGGCGGTTGAAGGGCCACAGCGAGTCGATCAGCGGAAAGCTCGCTGACCTGGCACAACAGAAGGCCAGGTTGGAGAAGGAGCGCTCCGGCCGCACCGAGGAACTCGACGAGGCACGGCTGCGTCACCTGGTCGGCGAGTACGGGGACGACCGGGATTGGCAAGAGCTCGAGGGACGCTTGCAGGGCGCGCTCAAGGAAACCGAAACGCGCATCGACGAGCTCCAGGGCGAAGTCCTCCGGTTGGAGGAAATCATCGGACTCGTGGAGCGACCTGTCGAAAAGCCGGCCAGGCCGACCCATGTCGAGACGCCAGCCGAGCCGACGCGCATCGAGGAGCCGCCCGCGGCGAAGCAGGTTGAGAGCCAGGAGCAGCGCGAGCCGGCAAGGACGGTGGAGGAACGGCCGGTGACAGCGACCCTGCCGCCGGAGATCATCGAAGCGGCGGAGGAAGAGTCCTCAGATGCGGAGGCGGCCGTCGAGTCGGTATCGGCGGAGCCGCCGATCGAAGAGACGCCGCCCGCCGAGCCGATGCCGGAGCCGCCGCGCAGGGAGCCGCCACGAGCGCGGCAGCCGGAGGTCGCCGAAGCGGGGGCGGGACGCGGCGATGAAGGGTATCTGTCGTTGGGCGATCTCGTGTTGGAAGATTCCGATCTGGACGAGGTGCTCTCCGAACGCGCGCAGGTTCAACCGGAGAAGCGTACCGAGCCCGAGTCCTCCGCCGTGCCAGAGGAGGCGAAGGAAGGGGCGGACGAAGGGGCGGAGGAAGGAGCGGAGGTCGGCGATGAGCTGGCGTTCCTCGAGTCGCTTTCGCTTGGAGCGGACGAAGAGTCGGAGGGCTTCTCTTTCCTCGAGCAGCGCGGCAGCGGCACGCCTCAGACCATCATCTGCCCGCACTGTTCGGCCGCCAACGATCCAGCTGAGTGGTATTGCACCGAGTGTGGTGAGGAGCTGCCGGCCGAGTAACCGCGAGCGTTGGCCAATAAGAAAAAGCGGAAGCGAACAAGATCGCTTCCGCTTTCATTTTCGGCGCGTTCGGGCCGATCAGACCGTCCCGCCGGCCTTGCGAACGCGCGCGGCTAGCCGGGCCTTCGAGCGAGCCGCCCGGTTCCGGTGCACCAGGCCGCGACCCGCCGCCCGGTCGATGAGCTTGACCGCCTCACGGAAAGCTTCGGTGGCTTCCTCGGGCTGTGACGCTAGGCGGACTCTCTTGATGGCGGTACGCAAGCGGCTCCGCGCCGCTTTGTTGGCGACCCGGCGGCGCTCGTTTTGACGTAGGCGCTTC
>JASFLD010000233.1:0-6738 GCA_050118275.1 Gemmatimonadales bacterium | reverse complement strand
GCTGTCAGCGATTCCTTCCGAACGCCTTGCGCCGGGACATCCAGGCTGCGCGCCTCCTGGACTCCACCCAGCAGATCCGGACGGATTTCTCGCACGCTCAGCCGAGCGCGATGGCGCGTCGGATTGCGCCAAAGATACGAGATCTCAGCCTGACGACCCACCGAGAATCCTTCCGGCGCCCGGCGGTCGATCTCGATGCGCTTGGGATCGACGGACAAGCGCGCATCGACCACGACCGCGGCCAGCAGCCCGATGTCGAGGGCGATCAGCAGATCGAGCCCCAGCGAATGCGCGAAACCCAGTAGGGCCACCGGGGCCAGTCCGGCGAATAGTACCAGTGCCCTGCGAGTCGGTAGTATCATGCGGGCGGGGCCTCGAGCCCCTCCAGGATCGAGGCGAGAGCGACGTCGGCAGTCACACCCTCCAACTCGAGCTCCGGCGCCACCGCCACCCGGTGCCGCAAGACGGCCGGCGCCAGCTCCTTCACGTCGTCCGGGATGACGAAATCGCGACTCTCCAACACAGCCAGGGCTCGGACAGACTTCAGCAACGCGACACCGGCCCGGGGGCTCGCTCCCAACGTCAACGAGGGCGCTTCGCGAGTTGCGCGAACCAGGTTCGTCATGTAGCCGACGATCCGCCCGTCGACCCGCACCGCTCGGGCGGCGGCCCGCAGCCCAGCGACACCGCCCGCCCCGAAGACCGGCTCGACACCGTACGTTTCGGGATCATCCGCCTCGAAGCCCTCTAGGTAGCGATCCAAGATGCCACGTTCCGCGTCTTCCGGCGGATAGTCAATCTTGACCTTGAGCATGAACCGGTCGAGCTCGGCCTCGGGCAACGGGTAAGTCCCCTCGAACTCGATGGGGTTTTGTGTAGCGAACACGGTGAATGCGCCGGGGAGCGGATGCGTCACACCGTCTACCGTCACCGTACGTTCCTGCATCGCCTCGAGCAGCGCCGCCTGCGTCTTGGCGGGGGAGCGATTGATCTCGTCCGCCAGGATCAGGTCGTGGAAGATGGGGCCGGGCCGGAATGCGAAACCGCCCTCTACACTCGGTACCGATATACCCGTGATGTCCGCCGGCATCAGGTCCGGCGTGAACTGGATGCGCGCGAAGCTCACTCTCAACGCGCGCGCCAAAGTCCGCACCAACAGAGTCTTGGCCGTGCCCGGCACTCCCTCGAGCAAGACGTGGCCGCCCGCAACCAACGCGATGAGACAGTCGCGCGTCGCCTCCTCCTGTCCGAGAACCACCTTGCGGAGAGCGGCGAGGATCGTCTCGGGCTGTTCTACCTTCCCAGTCTCTTCCATAAGATCTCCGCGGTTCTGGCCGCATCCACGACATCACGATCCGATTCACCCACCAGCAACAGCTCACGCAGACGCGAGATGTCAGCGCGCGCTTTCGGCATCGCCCTGTTGCCCAGCGCCGCCAGCCACGCATCGACGTTCAGGCTCGACGGAGCGGCGACCGAGCCCGTGCTCAAACGCCGTCTCAGGCCCCCCACAATGAGCGATATGGCGGTCCGCGCTTCATTCGATCGCTCGAGCCCGGCGGCCAGCGCCTCCACGTGCTCCTGAGGCGATCGCCGACGTCGCTCGACCACCCGCAGCGCCGGGCCGAACCGTACCGCGGCCAGCGCCAGCGCCAGTAGCGCCCCCAAGGCCAACTGAACCACCGCCCACCCTACCGGGTTCGAAAACAGCCAACCGCCGGCGGCCAACCACAGTGAGCCTCCGGCCCCCGGATCGTGGTGGTATTCGTCGACGACGACGACGTCCGGCCGACCCGCCAGCAGCACGGGAATCAGCAACGCGCCTACATCCGTTTCCTTGAGCGCCCGATTGCTGAGGAATCCATTGTCGGCCAGCACCGTGACAAGTCCGCCACCCGCGTATCGTAGCCTGACCAGCACGGGCACGGGCACGCTATCGCGAGTCTGGAGGAGAACCTCGCTCTCGGTCCGTACGAGGCCACAGTCGTTTCTCGAGCGATCGTCCGTTCGCCTCGATCCCCCCTCCGCCACACCGCTGTCCGGATCGATCGTGACCGTCCACCGGACACGCGGCAGCTCGCCGATACCTGCCGGCGGCGCGACCGTGCTCGTCTCGCTCTCCCATGGCTCACCGACGCGCTGCAGCTCGATCCCCAGACACTCCTCCATCCCGCTGATCCCGACGACGAACAGATCACCTCCACCGTCAACGTATCGCGCCAACGCCCGCCGCTCCGGCACGCTCGGCAGTACGGTCACGTCCAGCAACGCGAGCCGCACGCGCGGCTCCGACCCCGCGAGGACGCTGTCCACATCGTACAGCGGTTCGCGCCAGCGTTCGACCCGCAGACCCAAGCGCTCCAGGCTCAAAGCGAGCCCCTTCGCCCCCCAGGGTCCGCTGACGTCGGTGGACAGCCGGGCGTCCATTTCACCCGCCCCGCGCCGCAGTCCGGCGACCGCCGCCACGACCAGTGCGGTCACGAACGCGGCTAGCAAGATCAACTCACTGCGCCGCAACCCGACCTCCTAACTCGGCGGCGCGCCGCTCGAAGAGGTCCAGCTCATCCTCCGAGCAGGCCACCCCTCCGAACACGTGTCCGTAGAGTCGTGACACCAGGTCGGCGAAAGCCGCCTGTCCCGCCGGCTCGAGCCCCGCCTCATCGACGTACTCGCGGGGTGTCTTGGATGGGTGGAAGCGCACGATCTTCCGCTGGTCGAGATCGAGGAGCAACGCGATGAAGTGATGAGCCAGCGCCTCGATGAAGCGTCCCGCTGCCCTCAACCGTTCGGCTTCCCCGCGATGCCAACTCGCATCGCGCAGCGCGGCCGTCGACGGCGCCTCGGCCGCTGTCACGCTCTCCGGTTGTCGGAACGCCCGCGACAACGTCCAGCCTATGTGCACCAGAATGGCCATCAGAATCGCCAGCAGTCCGGCGACGATTAACCAGTAGGCGACCGGGTGGATCTGACCGAGCTCTTCGAGCCGGCCCATGAGCCACCGCCACAACTCAGCGAGCTTATCGACGATCACCGGCCGTTCGCGCCAGTTGAACTCTCCCCGGCTCATAGCGCCCCGCACTACTGCGCGGATGCTGTCCGGTGGAACGTCGCTCGCGGGCCACTGCAGCAGGTTCATCGTCATACCGGGCCCGCCGCCTCCGATGGCCCCGCCCCGATTCCCAAGTGCCGGGCGAGGTGCTCCAGATCGAAGCCCTCTTTTCGTACCCGCAGATCATAGTAGAAGAGAGTTAAGATGCAGGCGAAGACCGGATACAGAACCAACCAGAACAGTTGGGCGCCGACCGAAAGGAACAGCGAGGCCGTCTCGCTCGCGAAGATTCCCGGTATCGCGACGCTGATCATCCCGGCCGCAACGAACGGAATGTACAGGACGACCAGGGCGATCACATAGAGACCGAAGGCTCGCCACTTGAAGCCTTTCGTCAAGTGCCAGGAGCGACCCAGCGCATTGGTAGGCGCGGGCAGTTCGTCCTCCAATACGGCGACCTGCGGCACCACCGCGTAGCCACAGGCGACGATGATGCCTGGGATAACAAAGAACAGCGCCGCGACCAACATCAGCAGATAGGCGGCCAGGCCCGCGACGAACAGCCGCCAGGCCTTCCTGAGGGCGAATTGGATAGCCGGCGTCACCTCGGCCACCGCTCCCAGATACGTCTCCGATATCGCCCGCAGCGTGGCGCCGGCGGCGATCAGACCGCCCACCGCGCCGAGCACGAACGCGACCAGCCAGAGCCACGGCGCTGTGATCACACCTCCGGACTGCTCGATATAGATCTGGATGACGGCGGGCAGTCCCTTGCAGATGACGGCGATGGCGACGAGGGTTCCGAATATCCGCCGATAGACGCCGAAGGCCGCATCCAGAATCTCGCCGATCGAGAGCGGGCGTAGCTGGTAGGTGGCCATGCTTCCTCCTCGCGGATAAGATGTCGACAGGATGAATCACCAGCGAGCGCCAGAAGTCCTCGATCTGTCCCGGCGACTGGAAGTCGAGACGCCCGAGCACGTCCTTCTCCAGTTCGAGCTGGCGGGCGTCGGATCCCGAACCGCCGCCGCCGTGCTCGACCTGGCGATCCTCACGGCCATATTCCTGAGTCTGTATATCGTCTTCTCGGCTGGCGGCGTGCTGGGAGAGCTCGCCGCCAGCTGGGCAAACGCGCTCTTAATAGCGCTGAATTTCCTGATCTACTGGGGCTATTTCGCGCTGTTCGAGGGCTTCGCCAGCGGTCGAACCCCCGGCAAACGGAGCCTCGGACTACGCGTCGTGATGGACACCGGCCATCCCGTCACTCCCGCCGCCGCTATTATCCGCAACCTGGTACGCATCGCCGACATGCAACCAGGGCTGAGTTACCTTGTCGGTCTGATCTTCGTGTTCTTTCATCCGGAGCACAAGCGTCTCGGTGATCTGGCCGCCGGCACTATCGTCGTCAGAGACCAGCCCCAGCAAGAGCACATTCCACTGGCGGCGGCCCAAGAGTCACTCGACGAAATCGTCCTCACACCTCAGCCGCGCCTGACGGATGATGAGTTTCGCTTGCTGGAACAGCTGATCGAGCGGCTCGACTCGCTGGACCGCGACGCCCGCGGGCGATTGACCGGCCAGCTCGCTCAACGACTGAGCGGCAGATTTCCACAGCGGCAAGCCGACACCGAAGAGTCCCTCATCCAGCTCTACGATGAGGAGATGGCCCGGCGGCGTAGCGCGACCGCGATTCGCGGCGGCCGGGGCAGCGGCCCCGTATCCGGAACGGCAGAGCGCTTCGCGGCGCTGCGCCGGCCGGTATGGGACCGCTTCAGCCACCAGGCCGAGCGCGCGGTTCGAAACGGGCTGCGGGGGCAAGGTGGCGGCGTCCGCGAGTTCGCCACCGCGTATCGCGAAGTGGCCGCCGATTTGGCCCGCGCCCGGACCTACGGGGTGGATGCACGGATGCTCTCGTTCCTGGAGCGGATCGTCAGTACCGGCCATAACGCGCTCTACGGTGCGCAAAGCGTTCAACGGAGGCCGTTGGATCGAGTTTTACTGCAGGAGCTCCCCGCCGCGGTGGTGCGCGCCCGCCGATACGTGGTCGCCGCCTGCTCGCTCTTCATGGTCCCCGCCGTCGTCGGCTTCTTTCTGGTCACCGGCGATCCGCAGGGCGCCTACGAGCTGTTGCCCCCCAGCGTCATCGAGCGGGCGGAGTTGGGACACCAACAGGCGGAAGAAGGCCGCGGTTACGGTGAGAGCCCCAGTCTGTACTTGCCGGTGGTCGCGAGCAGTATCATCGCCAACAACGTGCAGGTCGCCTTCATGGCCTTCGCCTTCGGCGTCACCGCCGGTATCGGGACGGTCATCGTCCTCGTGTTCAATGGCTTGTTCTTCGGTTCCGTGCTGGCGCTGTTCGCCAACTACGGCCTCGCAGGCTGGCTGCTGACCTTCGTCGCCGGGCATGGCTTTCTGGAACTCACCGCGATCTTCATCGCCGGCGGCGCCGGCTTGCTGATCGGGCGCTCGCTGGTGGCGCCCGGCGACTTGGCGCGCCGCGATTCCCTGGTGCTGGCTTCCCGGACAGCCCTTCGACTCTTGGCGGCCGCCGCAACGCTCCTTCTACTGGCTGGAGCCATCGAGGGTTTCCTATCGGCCAGCGACGCGCCGGACACGCTCAAGTTGGGGGTCAGCGGAGCCAGCGTGATCCTGCTGCTCCTCTACTTCGAGGCGGGCCGGCGCGCGGTGGCCGTGGAGGATGCGGACGCGGCGAATTGAGCCGGTCACCGGTTCGACGCTAGTGCCGAGCGGCCGTGCCTGGTGAGAGCCGGCGGCGCGGAAAGGTAATTGAGGGTTAGGCAAGCTAGTTGATAATGAGTCCCATTTGCAATTCTCCTCCTCTCCGTTTAGCTTCTCCTCAAGGCATCAACTCCTCGGTACTTCAACGGTACTTCAACGCAAGAATTAGTTGTACCTAAAAAAGCGAGCGCCCTCGCGCAGACCTCGAGCACCAGTAGAGTCGACATGCACGACAACATCTCACGCCGCGATTGGTTCAAGCTGGGCGCCGCTGCCGCCGGAGTCTCCGGCGCGGCCGCCGCCCTCGGCTTCCCACCGAGCCGTCAAGCGCAAGCCCTCGAGCCCCACCAGGCGGAACCCCACGGCGCCGCCGCCGTTGGACGCGTCGCTATCGATGACTTCGACCCCGTTGCCTACCTGACGGATTTTGACTACGGCCGGACCCGCCGTCTACCCGGCGGGCGGACTCTCCGGGAGTACAACCTCGTCGCCAGCGATAGGGAGATCGAGGTCGCCCCCGGCGTCTTCTTCCCCGCCTGGACCTACAACGGCCGGGTCCCCGGTCCGACCATCCGCTGCAGCGAGGGGGATCTGCTGCGCGTCCGCTTCACCAACGCCGGTTCTCACCCGCACACGATTCACTTCCACGGAACCCACGCGCCCGAGATGGACGGCGTGTTTCCCGTCATACCGCCGGGCGAGTCCTTCGTTTACGAGCTCGAGTCGAAGCCGTTCGGCCTGCACCTCTACCACTGCCACACCATGCCCCTCAAGCGGCACATCCATAAGGGACTGTACGGCGCCTTCATCATCGATCCGCCCGGCGGCCGGCCCCCGGCCCAGGAGATGGTGATGGTGATGAATGCCTTCGACACGAACTTCGACGGCGAGAACGAGGTCTATGCGGTCAACACGGTGGCCTTCCACTACCAGCAGCAACCGATACCCGT
>JASFLD010000232.1:0-6753 GCA_050118275.1 Gemmatimonadales bacterium | reverse complement strand
AGCAAACGGCCGCAGCCACTGCAGTGGGTGTTCTCGAGATCGCCGACCTTCCCCGGCAGGTTGCCGGCGTAGACGAAGTGGAGGCCGGCTTCGCGCCCAATCGCGGCGGCACGTTGCAGGTCCTCGGGTCGAGTGTCTGCGGGATCGACCATCTTGTAGTGCCTGCGGAAGGCGAGGACGTGCCAAGGGATGTCGGGCGAGACGCCGGCGATAAAAGCGGCCGCCTCGCGCAACTCGGCATCTGAATCGTTGAACCCGGGGACCACGAGCGTTACGACCTCCAGCCAGAAGCCACGTTCGAAGGTCATGCGGATCGTGTCGAGTACGTGCTCGAGAACGCCGCCCAGCTTTCGATACTTTCGATCGCTCATTGTCTTGAGGTCGATCTTGAAGACGTCGAGCCACGGCCGCAGGTAGTCGAGTACTCGCACGGTCGCGTTGCCGTTCGAGATGAATGCCGTCGCTAGGCCCCGAGCTTTCGCTGCCTTGAAGATCTCAACCGCCCACTCCGAGGTGATGAGCGGCTCGTTGTAAGACGAGGCCACCAGGCGCGCGCCACGGTCCAATCCGAGTTGGACGATCTCCTCGACCTTCACATTGGTGGGTCCGATTCCGGCATGCGGATCGCGCAGCGCCTGCGATGTGATCCAGTTCTGGCAGTAGTCGCAGTGCAGGTCGCAACCCAGCATGCCGAAGGTCACAGAGCGCGAGCCGGGCAAGACGTGGAAGAGCGGTTTCTTGGCTGTGGGATCCACCTGCAGCGCGGCCACGTAGTTCCAGGGAACCTTGAGGACGCCACGGTCGTTAAAGCGAACGCGGCAAACGCCACGGCGGCCTTCGCGGATCAGACAACGTAGTCCGCAGGCGAAGCAGCGGATGTTGTTCGCGTCGTCCAGCCGCTCGTACAAGTCGCCGGGCCGTGTACGTACGTCGAGGATTTGTTCGAGCGTCTGAGTCAATGACGGTACCCCCCCTGTGCAAACGTAATGACCGCCCCGGGCAACGTGCCAGACCGCGATGGCCGCTGTCGGTTGTGGCTGAACCTTCGGCGCTGGGGTCGCGTGGCTCCGAGGCGCGACATTCTCGCCGTGGGCGGTTCCATCGCTGGCCGTCGTCTGCTATTCTGCAAATAGGGATCGCCTGACGCGTGCGGCGCGGAGGAAAACTCATGAGTGGATACTCTGCTGCGACTTACGGCGACGAGATCGCCGAGATGTACGATCAGTGGTACTCGAGCCTGGATGCCGAGGGCGCCGTCCAGCTGCTCGCCGAACTGGCAGGACCCGGCCCTGTCCTCGAGCTGGGCATTGGAACGGGACGGGTCGCGCTTCCACTGGCGCGCCGCGGGATCGAGGTGCATGGGATCGAGGCTTCCGAGGCGATGGTGGCAAAGCTCCGCGCCAAGCCCGACGGCGATGGCGTCGCGGTGATCATCGGCGACTTCGCCGATGTCGACGTCGAGGGCGAATTCTCGTTGGTCTGCGTGCCGTTCAACACGATTTTCTGTCTGTTGAACCAGGAGGATCAGCTCCGCTGTTTCCAGAACGTGGCGCGCAGGTTGTCAGCAGACGGCGTGTTCGTCGTCGAAGCCTTCGTGCCCGACCTCAGTCGTTTCGACCGCGGCCAGCGGGTGGGCCTCGAGGATTTCGCGCCGGACGGGATTCGTATCGAAGCCTCGAAGCACGATCGTCTCAACCAGCGTGTCGAAACTCGCCACGTGGTGATCTCCCAGCGGGGGGTCGAGTTCTACCCGCTGCAGATCCGGTACGCCTATCCCTCCGAGCTGGACTTGATGGCACGTCTCGCCGGGCTGAGACTGCGGGAACGCTGGGGCGGTTGGCGGCGCGAGAGTTTCACGGCGGGCAGCGTATCGCACGTTTCGGTCTACGCGCGCTCCGGTTGAGGCTCACAGAGGCCGGGGATCGCCGCGAGCCCGGGCAGCGCGTCCAGTCGTGTGGGCCGGGCTGTTGGCGATCGAGTTGTGATCCCATGGGCCGGCGGACGACGGGGTCGTAAAGCCGATCCTCAACGCCGTTAAGCACTTATGACGGCGAGCCAAAGTCCCAGGCTCGGGACATTATGTCCCGGCGATGGAGTGTTCGCGTGAAGTGGTGTGTGTCGGCGGGTGTGGGGCCGGCGCTTGAATCAATTGTGGCACCGCGAGTTAGAGGCGGTGTATATTGTACGGATTTGTGGCACGAATCCCGCCAGAGGGGGTGGGGATGGTGTGTATCCGGGAGCGGGCATTCGTGCCGTCGTGCTTTGCCGGGAACGGTGGAGCCGGACACATTGCGAGAAAATGAGCCGAGGTTAATCGTGGCCACGAAATCGGGCACTGCGCAGGAGAAGACGACCCGCGAGGGCGAGGGAAGAGAAGGGCCGGAGATCATTCGGAGGCCTGAAACGACGGTGGAGATCGTCTCGGACTCGGGGGAAGGAGCACAGAAGTGCGGCCAGATCTTCGGGTCGGTGTGTGCGAAGATGGGGAACGGGGCCTGGACGGTGGAGATCATCCCGGCGGAGATCCAGCCGCCGCCGCGAAGCAAGGTGGGCGGGAGCGGCAACCGGGTCCGCTTCGGGACGGATGTGATCACGAACTGGGGTGACGCCACGAATCTGGTGGTTGCGTTCAACGAACAGGTGTTGTTGGGCCGGATCGAGTTGGATGCGCTGGCGGACGACGCGATCGTCTTGATTGAGAACATGTGGGCGACGCACCCGGACGAGACGATCCAACGCGAGTGGAAGGACGGTTTGGAGAAGATCCGTGCGGCTGGCAACTATCGGATCATTGAAGTGCCGATGGAGGAGGAGTGCCTGAAGATCGTTGACGACACGCGGCGTGGTAAGAACATGTTTGCGCTCGGTCTGCTGACGTGGATCTACGATCGGGACCTGGAGTTGGTCAAGGCGCAGATCGCGCATCAGTTCCGCAAGAAGAGCGAGGAGGTGACCGAGCGGAACGTGAGCTTGCTACTCGCTGGGTACACGTGGGCGGAGAACAACCTCGCTTTTCGCGTCGAAGTACCGACGGTGCAGTCGGACGTACCGAAAGTGGTGATGAACGGGAACGAAGCCATCGGCATGGGCGCCATCGCCGCGGGCGTGGAGCTCTGCTCGATGTACCCGATCACGCCAGCCACGTCGGCGTCCCATTATCTGGGCGAAGTCTTCCACAAGTTCGGTGGTGTGGTGCACCAGGCGGAAGACGAAATCGCGGCGGTCGGTGTGGCGATCGGAGCATCGTACGCTGGCAAGGTAGCTTTGACGATCACGTCGGGTCCCGGCCTGTCGTTGAAGCAGGAATTTCTCGGGCTGGCCGTGATGTTGGAAGTGCCGCTGGTGGTCGTCGAGGTGCAGCGCGGCGGTCCCAGCACGGGGCTGCCGACGAAGGTCGAGCAGTCTGACCTGCTGACGGGCAACACGGCGACGCTCCGCACGTAGTGGTGGCGCCGGCGACCATCGAAGAGTGCTTTCATGTGATGGTCACAGCGCGGCGGATCGCCGAGGTCTTCCGGACGGTGGTGATCGTCCTGACCGATGCGAACCTGGCCACTGGGGTGCAGCCTTTCCCACGACCTCAACTGGATGCTCGTTGGCAGCAGGCGCCAGTGAATCTGCCGCCGGTGCCCGAGAACAAACCCGCCTACGACTGGGATCCGCAAACGGGCCTCGCGCAACGGATCATACCGGGGCAGCCCGGTGGCATGCACACCGCCACGGGTCTCGCGCACAACGAGTGGAGCAAGGTGGCGTACGATCCGGAAAGCCACCAGCGCGGCTGCCAGATGCGCAGCCGGAAGATCGCGGTGCTACAATCGACGCTGCAGCCGCCCCAGATCTACGGAGATGACTCGGGTGAACTGCTGGTAGTCGGCTGGGGTAGTACAAAGGGAGCAATCGAGGAAGCTGTGGATCGGGCGCGGGCCGAGGGACTTTCGGTCTCCTCGTGTCACCTGACATTCCTATCTCCGCTTCAGCCGGGCTTGAAGGACATATTCCGTCGCTTCGAGCGCGTGATGACAGTCGAGATCAACTACAGCGACGATCCCAACGACCCGTACATAACGGACGAGAACCGGCGTTACGCGCAGCTGGCGTTCCTTCTGCGCTCGGCGACGCTGGTGGATGTGGATTGCTGGAGCCGTGTACCGGGACAGCCGCTGCGGCCCGGCAACATATTCAAGGCAATCAAGGACAGACTGGCTCTGGGGGCTAGCGTATGACGCACTATGGATGCTCGCTGCTGGCTGGCGGCGTAATAGATGAACGGCATTTCGAGATGGTAGACTACCAGGGTGCCATCGCTCGGTGGTGCCCGGGTTGCGGCGATCACAGTATCCTGACGGCGGCGCAGCGGCTACTGGCCGAAGAACAGCTCAAGCCTGAAGAGACGGTCGTTGTCTCCGGTATCGGGTGCTCGAGCCGGTTCCCGCACTATATGAAGACGTACGGCTTTCATGGTCTGCACGGACGTGCCTTGCCGGTGGCGACTGGCGTCAAGTTGGAACGGCCCGACCTGAACGTCTTCGTGGTGATGGGCGACGGTGACTGCTGCTCGATCGGCGCCGGCCACTGGATCCACGCCACGCGATACAACGTGGACATGGTCGCCCTACTGCTCGACAACAACATGTACGGGCTGACGAAGGGGCAGACCTCGCCGACGACTCCGCTCAACTTTCCGAGCAACACTCAGCCGCTGGGCAGTTACCTGCGGCCGCTCAACCCGCTGACGGTGACGCTCGGTGTGACCAATGCGTCGTTCGTGGCTCAGACGGCCGAATGGATCCCGGCGCATTTGTACGCGACACTGAAGGCCGCCTACCACCACAAGGGTTTCGCCTTCGTCCGTATCCTGCAGCGTTGCCCGGTCTATACCGGATCGATCTACGACGAGGCCGTGAAGAGCCCGGACGTGGTCGAGTTGCTCATCCATGATGATGGTGTCTGGGTCAAGGATCTCGAGAAGATCTATCAGCACACCTTGTATCATGATCCACGCGATCTGAACGCCGCTCGTGCGCTGGCCGAGGCTAGCGAGCGCGTACGCATCGGTGTGTATTACCGAAACGAATCGCTACCGCGCTACCAAGAAGTGCGTAGACTGCCCGCCCACACGGCGGAAGAGAGGGTGAAGACCCTCAACGAGGAGTTGGACCGCTATGCCGTCTGATGAACGGATGGACATCGCGCTCCGCAGCCTGAGCGGAGCGATCGAGAACTACCATTCCGCGGTCGTCACGACCGCGGAGGAGGTGCGGGGCTACCTAGCGAGCCACCAGCCGGCGAGCACGAGCCGGGACGAGTACGTGGCCGTCAGCTTGGGTAGCTTCGCGGCGAGTCGGGTGGATATCGGCAGGTTCGCGACACTGCTGGGCGATTCCACGGGCGAAGATGCGAACACTCAGCAGAAAGTCGAGGGTGCGTACGCGATTCTCAACGAGATCGCGACCGGTGGCGACGATCTATTCCGGCTCGACGTGAAGGCGGGAACTCGACTGGGCGACGCGGTGTCTGAGCGCCTCGCGCAGATCGGCCGCGTCTTCGCCGCGGGACGCATCGCCGGCATGGCGACGCGCGGGAGCTTGAACTCCAGCAACGACAAACTTCTGGGACCGCTTGAGTTCGAGGCTTGGAACTCGGCGGAGCGGTTGGTCGCGCCACCGCTGGCCGTGGAGATTGACGGAGCCGATTTGCACGCCGGCGAGTTGGCGGAGTTTCTCGATGGCAATGTGAAGGTCGTGCTGATCGTTCGCGGCGAATCGACCCCCGCCCCGTTGGTGCGGCTGATCTCGCCGTCGGTGTTCGTCCTGCAGACGACGGATGAGACGGGCCTCGATCACTTCGCGAACTACCATGGCCCGGCGGTCGCCGCCCTGGTTCCGGAAACCGCGGCGCGCTTCATCCACGATCCAGCAGCGGGTGAGGGGCCCGGGCAGAGACTCGAGGTGGTGCACCTGCCGGAAGCAGCGCCGAAGAAGGCCGTGGGTGGGATCTCGGTGCGGCAGCAGGTCGACGAGCTGGAGCAACTGAAGGCGCTTGCCGGCTGCATCGCCGGTGCCGTCGGGCCGAATGGGGGCGAGGAGCCCGTGGCCGAGCAGATCGTCTCGGACCACCCGGTGGACAAGCTGGCGGCCTGGTTGCTGTCGCAGGCCGATCTGAGCGATTTGTAGAAGCTGATTCGATTCCTGAAGAAGTGAGGAGTGAACGATAGATGAGTTTGACGCCGATCTTCGTCTCTGTGGCGATCCTCGGCGGGGTTGCGCTCGCCTTTGCGCTTCTGATCGCGTTGGCGAATAAGAAGCTCAGGGTGTGGGAGGATCCTCGCATCGACGCCGTGACCGAGATGCTGCCGGGCTCGAATTGTGGAGCCTGCGGATCGGCCGGTTGCCGAGCGTTCGCCGAGGAGTTGGTTGCCGGCGAGGTGCAGCCGGCGAAGTGTACGCAACTAGGCCAGGAAGACGTCGTCGACATCGCCGATTACCTGGGTGTAGAGGCCGGTGAAGCGGTGAAGTTGGTGGCGCGACTGGCGTGTGCCGGCGGTAGCCACGTCTCGATGACGCGGGCCGAGTACATCGGTCTCGAGACGTGCGGAGCGGCCGCCGCTGTGGCGGCGGGGGGAAAGGGCTGCGCCTGGTCGTGTCTGGGTTTGGCCGACTGCGAGCGTTCCTGCGACTACGACGCCATTTACATGAATCACTACGGTCTGCCGGTGGTCATCCCTGACCATTGTACGGCGTGTGGTGATTG
>JASFLD010000231.1:0-6867 GCA_050118275.1 Gemmatimonadales bacterium | reverse complement strand
TGATGTCGGCGTTCAGGTCGATGGCGGGCTGATCGTCCTCGGAGATCAGCGGCGTGTAAGTCATCTCCTTCGTCTGCTCATCGCGGAAGTACTGCCATGCCTGGTCCACCAGCTCCGGCCTCAGGAAAAGCTCGAGCGTCGTCATCGCCATGACTTTGGCACCCGCCGTTGCGCCCTTGTGAGCGATCGGCGTCGCCATAGCGACGGCGCTGGACCAGTGGTGGCCGGGCAGTCCCGGTGCGTTGGATGGAAAGCGGAGCGTGACCGTGGGCACCGTCCAGGAGACGTCGCCGATGTCGTCGGAGCCGCCGCTTCTACGCCGCTCGGGCGGCGGCCCGAGCGAGTCCAACACCGTGGCCAGACCCTCTTCGTCGCTCTCCATGATGCGCTGCACCGCCTTGGCCAGCGCCTGATCGGCTTCGCTCCACTCCGGCAGTCCGACGGTCTTGATGTGTTCGTACATCGTTTCGGCGATGACCTTGTTGAAGTGGCGCGGCCAGGCCGCTCCCAGGATGCGATAGCTCATCTCGGTGTCGGTCATCAGCGCGGCGCCCTTCGCCATGTTGATGCCGATCTCGAAGTTGCGCTTGATGTCGGGATAGTCCATCTCGCGGAAGTAGTACCAGACCGATGCCTTCGACGGCACCACGTTGGGCTGGTCCCCGCCGTCGGGGATCACGTAGTGCGAGCGCTGGTCCGGCCGCAGGTGCTCGCGACGGTAGTTCCAACCGACGTTCATCAGTTCGACGGCGTCCAGCGCGCTTCGTCCCCGCCAGGGCGCGCCGGCACCGTGGGCGGCCTGCCCCTCGAAGGTGAAGAGCACCGACACCAGCCCCGTCCCATTGGCGGGCCCCCAGCTGACGCTCAGGTTGTTGCTGACGTGGGTGAAGAGCACCGCGTCGACGTCCGCGAACATGCCATCGCGCACGAAGAACGCTTTCGTTGCGACCAGCTCTTCCGCCACGCCCGGCCACAGCACCAACGTTCCCGGGATGCCCTCCCGCTCCATGATCCGCTTCAGAGCGATGGCGGCGGTGACGTTCACCGCCTGTCCCGAGTTGTGGCCTTCTCCGTGGCCGGGCGCGCCCTCGACGAGCGGGTCGTGGTAGGCGACGCCTGGACGCTGGCTCGCTCTGGGAATACCGTCGATGTCGCTCCCGAAGGCGATGACCGGCGTGCCCGAGCCCCAGCGCGCCACCCAGGCGGTGGGTATGCCGGAGACGCCCTCCTCGACGTCGAAGCCGTGCTCGCGCAGCACGGAGACCAGGTAGCGCGAAGTCTCGTACTCCTGGAAGCCCAGCTCGGCGAAGCTGAAGATCTTGTCCACCATCACCTGGGTGAGCTTCGTCATGGACTCGACCTCCGCCTGAACATCGGTCAAAAGGTCGTCGAGGCGTTCGTCGCTGGTCTGGGCGCTGGCCGAATTCCACGTCGCGACCTGACCGACGACCGCCAGGATCAGAAAAAGCGCGGCAATCTTCTTCATGCTGTCCCACCGTATTGAAGGTTGAAGTGCCCGAGGACGTATAGCACGAAGGGACGCCGTCGATCAAGGGGACAGCGAAGGCCGCGGCGGGACCGTTGGCTAACGCTCGGAAGGCGTCGGGCGGTGAGAGACGCCGATCGACTCTCGCAACCTTCGCGTGCGGCACGAAAGTTCGGGCACTGGCGCCAGGCGGCGCAGCCTGTTACTAGAAAGACATGGGCCTGCTCCATCTTTACCGGGCGCCCGGTCTCTCGGAGGCGAGCCGGAACGCTCTTCTCCAGACGGCCCGGCAGCGCATCTCTCCCGCGATCAGCCGCATACACACGGAGTTCTGCTATAACATAGACGCGGCCAGCGCGCTGGATCCGCAAGAACGTGGCGTGCTCGAGTGGCTGCTGCGAGAGACCTTCGAGCCGCAGAACTTCGGCGCTGGCTCCTTCCTCGCCGCGAAAGACGGCGTGCTGCTGGAGGTCGGGCCGCGGATGAACTTCAGCACCGCCTGGTCGACGAACGCGGTCTCCATCTGTCAGGCCTGCGGGCTGACGAAGATCCGTAGGATCGAACGCTCGCGTCGCTATCTGCTGAGCGGCATCGATGATTTGAGCGAAGAACAGCGCTGGTCGTTCCTCTCCGAGGTACACGACCGGATGACCGAGTGTCCGTACTCCGAACCGCTGGAAGGCTTCGCGACCGGGGTCGAGCCGGAGCGTACGTTCGAGCTGCCGTTGCTGGAAGAGGGCCGGGCTGCGTTGGAGCGGATCAACCGTGAGATGGGGCTGGCCTTCGACGACTGGGACCTCGACTACTACACCGATCTCTTCCGCAACAAGGTCGGGCGCAATCCTACCAACGTGGAGTGCTTCGACATCGCCCAGTCGAACAGCGAGCACTCGCGGCACTGGTTCTTCAAGGGCCGGCTGGTGATCGAAGGCCGGGAGATACCGGCGAAGCATCTCATCGCGCTGATCCGCGAGCCGCTGGAGGCCAACCCGAATAACAGCGTCATCGCCTTCAAGGACAACTCCAGCGCGATCCGCGGATATCCGATAACTACCATCCTTCCGGCGGCACCGGGCAAGCCCTCACCCTTCGTCGCCTCGCCGGTCGACTATCACATCATCTTCACCGCCGAGACGCACAACTTCCCCAGCGGCGTGGCGCCGTTCCCCGGTGCCGAGACGGGCACCGGCGGACGCATCCGCGACGTGCACGCCGCGGGACGGGGGTCGCTGTACGTCGCCGGCACCGCCGCCTACTGCGTCGGCAACTTGCGCATCCCCGGCTACGAATTGCCGTGGGAGGACGCCAGCTTCCGCTATCCGATCAACCTCGCCACGCCGCAGGCGATCGAGATCGAGGCATCGAACGGCGCGTCCGATTACGGCAACAAATTCGGCGAGCCGGTCATCCAGGGTTACACGCGCTCGTTCGGCCTGCGGCTGCCGAACGGCGAGCGACGCGAATGGATCAAGCCGATCATGTTCAGCGGGGGCATCGGCCAGATCGATGCGCGCCACACGGAGAAGCACGCCCCGTCGCGGGGCATGCTGGTGGTGAAGATCGGTGGCCCGGCGTATCGGATCGGTATGGGTGGTGGAGCCGCTTCGAGCATGGTCCAGGGCGAGAACGTGGAGGAGCTGGACTTCAACGCGGTGCAGCGGGGCGATGCCGAGATGGAGCAGAAGGTGAACCGCGTGATCCGCGCCTGCGTCGAGTTGGGGGACAGCAATCCCATCGTCGCCATCCACGACCAGGGCGCCGGGGGCAATTGCAACGTGCTGAAGGAGATCGTCGATCCGGCCGGCGCGCAAATCGAGATCCGCGAGATCCCGCTGGGCGATGAGACGCTGTCGGTGCTGGAGATCTGGGGCGCCGAGTACCAGGAGAACGACGCGCTGCTGTTGCGGCCCCAGCACGCCGATCTGTTCTCGCAGCTGTGTGTGCGCGAGAAAGTGCCGTTCGCTTTCGTGGGGCACGTTACCGGCGACGGGAGGATCGTCGTTCACGACGCGGCGGACGATTCGACGCCGGTCAACATGGATCTCGAGGCTGTGCTGGGCGACATGCCGCAGAAGACGTTCGAGCTCCGGCGGGTGCCGGAGCGACTGCAGCCGCTGGCGCTGCCCGAAGGTCTCACGGTGAAAGAGGCCCTCGACCGAGTGTTGCGGTTGCTCTCGGTGGGCTCGAAGCGCTTTCTCACGACGAAAGTGGACCGCAGCGTGACGGGCCTGGTCGCGCGGCAGCAGTGCGCGGGTCCGTTGCAGCTCACGGTCGCCGATGTGGCGGTCATCGCGCAGAGCCACTTCGCGACATCGGGCGCGGCGACGGCGATCGGCGAGCAGCCGATCAAGGGTCTGGTGGATACGGCGGCGATGGCTCGGCTGAGTCTCGGCGAGGCCCTGACGAACCTGGTGTGGGCGCCGGTCAGCGCGCTGGAGGACGTGCGCTGCTCCGCCAACTGGATGTGGGCGGCGAAGCTTCCCGGTGAAGGCGCGGCGTTGTACGACGCCGCGGCCGCGATGCGGGACATGATGATCGAGCTGGGCATCGCGGTCGATGGTGGTAAGGACAGCATCTCGATGGCGGCCCTGGCGCCCGGCGCCGACGGGGCAGACGAGACCGTCAAGGCGCCGGGCTCGCTGGTGATCTCGGCCTACGTGACGTGTCCCGACATCACGAAGACGGTCACGCCGGACCTCAAGTTGCCCGGGAACGGTCGGCTGCTGTTCGTCGACCTGAGCGGCGGCGACTACCGCTTGGGCGGTTCGGCACTGGCCCACGTATACGGACAAGTGGGCGATGCATCGCCGGATGTGGAAGATGCGGGCCTGCTGAAGCGGGCGTTCGTGGCGGTGCAGAAGCTGATCGCCGCTAGCCGCGTCTCCGCCGGCCACGATCGTAGCGATGGTGGTCTGGTCACGACTTTGCTCGAGATGGCGTTCGCCGGAAACTGCGGGCTCGAGGTCGATCTCCGCGTGTCGGATACGGAAGATCCGCTCGCGTTCCTGTTCTCGGAGGGGTTGGGCCTGGTGCTGGAGGTGAGTTCGGAGAACGAGGCTTACGCGCTGTCCACCTTGGTCAACGCCCACGTGCCGTGTGCGGTCATTGGCGAGACGACACGTGGGGAAGATGTGAAGATCCGCTTCAACGGCGTCGAAGTCCTGGCGGAAGACGTCCGCGCGCTGCGCGACGCTTGGGAGGAAACGAGCTTCCAACTGGATCGGCTTCAGGCCAACCCAGCTTGTGTTCAGGAGGAACAGTCGGGCCTGCGGCAGCGTCGCGGACCGGACTTCCAGGTTCGCTTCACGCCCAAAGCCACGCCGTCGTCCGTGATGAACAGCCCGACCAAGATCCCGGTCGCCATACTGCGGGAGGAAGGGAGCAACGGCGATCGCGAGATGGCGTCGGCCTTCTACGCCGCCGGCTTCGAGCCGTGGGACGTGGCGATGTCGGACCTGTTGAGCGGGCGTGTCGAGTTGAGCCGCTTCCGTGGCATCGTCACCGTGGGCGGCTTCAGTTATGCCGATGTGCTGGATTCGGCGAAGGGCTGGGCGGGGGCCATCCGCTTCAACCGATCTCTTTGGCAGCAATTCCAGGCGTTCTACGAGCGGCCCGACAGCTTCAGCCTGGGAGTGTGCAACGGATGCCAGTTGCTGGCGCTGCTGGGTTGGGTGCCCTGGCAGGGAATTCCCGACGCCCAGCAGCCACGCTTCGTTCAGAACGCGTCGGGCCGCTTCGAGTCGCGCTTCGTCGCCCTCGAAATCCGCAACAGTCCGGCGATCATGCTGCGTGGGATGGAAGGCTCGACGTTAGGGATCTGGGTGGCGCACGGCGAAGGACGTGCCCTCTTCCCCGATGTCGGCATCCTGGATCGCGTCGAGGACGAAGGGCTGGCGCCGCTGCGCTACGTGGATGACGACGGCCGGGTCACGGAGGCATATCCCTTCAACCCCAACGGTTCGCCCCGCGGGATCGCCGGCCTCTGCTCGCCGGATGGCCGCCACCTGGTGATGATGCCGCACCCCGAGCGTTCCTTCCTCAAGTGGCAGTGGGGCTGGATGCCGGAGAGCCTGAAGCGCGACCTGGAAGCATCGCCGTGGCTGAGGATCTTTCAAAACGCTCGTGAGTGGTGCGAGGTGTAGCGCACTGACCCCCGCCTGGCGTGGCATGGATCAATAGCCGAACTTGATGACCGACGAAGAATGCTTTAGCTTGGATGATCCTGAGGCGGAAAGTGTCGAGAACGAGAGGAGTATAATCTCTCTGATGCTAGCTCAAGTGATCGATCGAACCGGACCCCAGCGCCGGATCTGGCATGATGCCGGTGCGTACCGGGGGACCCGTGTGCCGATGATCTTCGTCGGCGCGCCGGATTCCGGTTCCCGGATACGAGGAGGCGAACCCTAACAGCAGCGGACATCATCTGAAGTGATCCGGCGTTCGCGGGGTTCCCTCAGAATCCCGGGAAGGCCGTTTTTGTTGCCAGTACGAGAGGATCACGACAGATGATCGAGCGAAACCGTAGTCTCGACCAAGACATCATAGCCCGCTACACCGATCAACCTCCCCGCTTACCGGCTGATCTGCGCGCGCGGATCGAGGCGGCTTGGGGAGATCGGCCCATCCAACTCTACGCGCTCGCGGATCTCGACCCCTCGTTGAGGCTGATCGAGTCCTGGTTCGCTCTCGGCCCGCAGCACTTGGCCATTGCCTCTCGTCCCGGCTCGGCGGATGACTGGGATATCCACAGCCTCGATCGCGCGCGGGTTCAAGCGGTCCGCGAGTCGCCGGGACTGAGCGGCAGCAGTCTGTCGCTGTTGGGTGCGCCGGACGAACCGGCGTTGGCAGTGGTGCGGTATACGAACCGACAGCGGCGGGCTTTCGAGAACATCCGCTTCGTGATCGAGCAGCAACTCGAGGGCCGTATGATCGAGCCGCCGGACGCGGACCGCCAGTACGCCGAGAGCGTCGCTGGACCGATCAAGGAGGCGCAGGCGCTTGTGGCCGGCCATCGCATGGCGGTGATCTGGCGGCTGCTTGCCTACCTGCGTCCATACCGCAGGCAAGTCGCCGTGGGGATGAGCGCGGCGGCGGTGATCACCCTGGTCAGCCTTGTGCCGCCGTACCTGGCGGGCTTCCTGATCGATCAGGTGGTTCGGCCGGTGCAGGACGGATCGACGACGCCGTCGGCGGTGGCGACCGTCGCGTGGCTGGCGGTGGCGAGCATGGCCGTGGTGTATCTAATCCGGCAGGCCGGGGCGTTGGTGCGGCTGCGTATGCTCTCGATGCTCGGCGAGTGGGTCTCACGCGACCTGCGGACGGAGCTGTTCGAGCATCTGCAGCGGCTCAGCCTCTCCTTCTATTCGCGGAAGAAGACCGGC
>JASFLD010000230.1:0-6868 GCA_050118275.1 Gemmatimonadales bacterium | reverse complement strand
CCGCGTTGATCGCCTCGGGCCCCAGTCGGCCCGGGATGGCTGGCGTCCACGCCAACTCGAAGAAACCGTCCAGTCGGCCCCAAAAGCCGGAGACCGATTCGGCGGCTCGCCCGACCTGGGTTAACGCGGCGACGTACCGCTTCACCAGCGGCTGCGTGGCCTCATAGGCGCGCAGGTGCGGGCCACCGGGCACGAAATAGGGGATGTCATCGAACAGCGCGCCCTTGACGTCGAGATACGGGTTCAGCCAGCGCGTAACGGGATCGGCGCCGTGGAGCAGGAAGCGCCGCTGTAGCGGGGCGTCGCCCGAGCTCCAGCCACCGGCCACCCGAATCCTCCAATCGGCGCGGTTCACCCGTCCCCGAACCTCTGCGGCGAGTTCGGCGCGCAGGTAGTCGTGCTCGCCTCCGGCCGCCTTCACCCCGACACCCAGGCTGCCGTTCAAATACGGCGCTCGCCATTCCCCGCTTCCCCAGCTCAATTCGGCCGCGAGGGCGTTGTCCTGTCCAGGGCTCCATGGATACGGGGTATCCACCCGCTCACAGGGTAGGGCAGGCCCTTGGGATGGACACTCGAAGAAAGGCAACGTGTTCAGATATCGGTCGTCGTAAAGCCAGACGCTCGAGATCCCCAGGTCGAGTCGGCTGCCGCGCCGGACGGCATCGGCGCCAAATATCCGAATCGGGTAGAACGCCGCGAGCCCGCTCCGCCCGTGAAGCGAACGGAACCCGACCGTTCCCGATTCGATCTCGGCGGCGATCTCGAGGCCGGCCGGGGTACCCGCGTCCGGGTCGGTGCCGAACGCGAGGCCCAGCCACAACGTGCTTTCCCCGATTCCGGCTCGGGTCGCCATTCCGATCGCGCAACATCCGCCGCCGCCGCCGTCGATGTCGTTGGTCCAGGCGAGCGGTACGAGAGCCAGGTCTCTCCCCGAGTCGATCGTCCACCAGTAGGGAACGCTGGGAAGCGCCGCCTTGGGGATGACGTTCCATTGAGCGACCGCGGTCGGCGGCGAGCAGAGGCAACAGGCGGCGAGAGCGGTTAGGACCGGCCGTGAGGGAATCATGCCGTCAGTCGAGATACTTGAGCCAGGCTCCGGTGTTGAAGCAAACCACCCGGTCTTCCGGAGCGATATGTCCAGCCGCTCGCAACTTGTGAAGCGCTGCCAGCGTCGCCCCACCCTCCGGGCACGCCGCGACGCCGTTGTGGCACAACGCACTCGCTTCCCTGAGCAGTTCGGAGTCGCTGACCGCGACGGCCGCCCCGCCACTCTCGCGGACGGCGCGGAGGATGAGGAAGTCGCCCAGGGCGGCGGGGACGCGCAGACCCGACGCCACGGTCTCCGGCGCCTCCCAAGGTCGGGCGGACTCGTCTCCCGCCTGCCACGCTCGCACCATGGGCGCGCAGCCGGCGGCCTGGACCACGTACATGCGTGGGCGGTTTCCCGGCTCGATCCAGCCCAACGCTTCCAGTTCGGAGAAGGCCTTCCACATCCCGATTATTCCCGTACCGCCGCCGGTGGGATAGATGATCGCGTCCGGCATCTCCCAGCCAAGCTGTTCGCAGATCTCGTATCCCATCGTTTTCTTGCCCTCGACGCGATACGGTTCCCGCAGTGTCGAGACATCGAAGTAACCGCTCTCCGCCGCGAAAGCGCGAGCCCTGACTCCGCAATCGGTGATCACCCCTTCCATCAGGATGACGTCGGCACCGAACGCCCGGCACTCGGCCACATTGGGGTGCGGTGTATCGAGCGGCATGTAGACACGCACGGGCAGGCCCGCCCGTGCAGCGTACGCGGACAGCGCGCCGGCCGCGTTTCCGGCTGACGGCACGACGAACCCCTTGGCTCCGCCGGCGGCAGCCCGCGTCACCGCCGCCGACATCCCGCGCGCCTTGAAAGACGCGGTCGGGTTCAAGCCCTCCTCCTTGACCCAAAGCGTGCTCACGCCCGCCGTTCGAGCCAATCTGGGAAGCTCGAGGAGCGGTGTGCCACCCTCTCCCAGGCTGACGGGATCCTCCCCCGGCGCCAGCGGCATAACCTCATGATAGCGCCACATCGTCCAGGGCCGGCCGGCCAGGACCTCGGGACGGAACCGATCGGCGAGTCGCTGCAGAGGGTATTCAACCAGCAGAGGTGCGCCGCACTCGCCACACACGCTCGGGGTGCCGGAGACGTCGGCCGTTTTCGCGCAGCGACTGCAGGAGAGACCGAATCCGAGTTTCACTCCGCCACCTCCGCTTGCTTCGCCCGCGCGCAAGCCTGTTCGAGTACCCGCAATGTCGTCGCCTTTCCCTGAACATCGAAGATGTCGATCAGCTCGGGACCTTGCGTCGTTCCGGTTATCGCGGCGCGCACCGGCATGAAGAGGCTTCGACCCTTGGCGTCCACTTCCTTGCCCGCCACACGCACCGCGGTCAGCGCGGTCTCTCCGTCCCAGTCTTCGACGCGGCGCAGGGTGGCCAAGACCGCCGCCAGCGTCCGTGGCACGCCCGGCGCGCTCAGACTCTCCTCGGCCTCAGCGTCCCACCGCATCGGGTCCGGCGGCTGGAACTGCGGCAGAAACCTTTCGACGCCGCCAAAGGTCGTGATCCGCTCCTGGGTCGCTTTCACGATGCGGACCAGAGTATCCCGCGGGAGGTTCGCCACATCGGAGCCAGCTCGCGCCGCGATGCGATCAGCCAGCGCTTCAACATCCATCTTTCGCATGTACTCGCCTGAGAGCCACTCCAGCTTGTCGGGATCTAGGCGTACATCGCTGGAGCCGATACGATTCAGGTCGATTTCCGAGATCAGGCGTGCCGGCGGCAGCACCTCGTCGCCGGAGGGACTCGACCACGAGAGCAGCGACAGGTAATTGACCAGGGCGTCCGGGTGGTAACCCTCATCGAGATACTCGCGCAGACCTCGCGCGCCCGCGCGCTTGGACAACGCGGCTCCGTCGGGTCCCAACACGTGCGGCACGTGAATGAACGCCGGGCTTGGCTCGTTCAGGGCTTGATAGAGCATGATTTGCCGCGGTGTGTTCGCCAGGTGGCCCGCCCCGCGAATGACATGGCTGATACGCATGCTGACGTCGTCGATCACCACGCCGAAGTTATAGGTGGGAAGACCGTCGGACTTGAGAATCACGAAATCGCCGAACTCTTCCGCGTCGAAAACGATCTCGCCGCGGACGACATCTTCCACGGCCACCGATCCTTTCGGAACGCTGAAGCGCACCGATGCCTTCAGACCGAGCTGGCGGAGTTTCTCGTCCTCCTCCGGGCTCAGGTCGCGACACGTCCCGTCGTAGACGGACGGTTTGCCACGTGACAGCGCCGCCTGCTTCTTCGCTTCGAGTTCCTCGGGGGTACAGTAACAACGATACGCCCTCCCCGAGTCCATCAGCCGACGGGCGTAATCTTGGTAGATGGAAGTGCGTTCGCTCTGGCGGTAAGGACCGTAATCGCCACCGACATCGGGGCCTTCGTCCCAATCGATGCCGAGTCGGCGAAGCGACGTCGTGATCTCGTCCTCGGCTCCCGGAACGTTGCGCTCCACGTCAGTGTCTTCGATCCGCAGCACGAACTGGCCTCCACTGTGCCGGGCGAAGAGCCAGTTGAGCACGGCGATTCGCGCGTTGCCGAGATGCAATTCGCCGGTTGGACTGGGCGCAAAACGTGTCCTGACGGTCGTCATCCTGTTCGGTCGTTCGCGGCATCATGACAGGGACGTCGAGCGTGGCTCAAGATAGGCGCACGCCATGACCCTAACAAGCACGACCTACTCAGCTCCCGCGCCCCTCTCTTCCAGGTGTGACGCGATCGTCTCCGCCAGCCCCGCCCCGATCCCGGGCACGCGGGCGATGTCTTCGCGCGCTGCCGCCTTCAGCGATTTCACGCTGCCAAATGCCTGCATCAACGCCCGCTGACGTGCGGGCCCGACGCCGGGGATGTCCGACAGCACCGAGTGCAACGTACGGTGACTGCGGCGCAATCTGTGATACTGCACACCGAAACGGTGCGCCTCGTCACGAACCTGCTGTAGCAGCCGCAGACCCGGCTCGCGCCGCGATAGCCGCAGTGGCTCGGCCCGATCGAGCGTGAATACCAGCTCCTCCCGCTTGGCTAGTGAGACCAGCGGCACGTCGGGGATTCCCGCCCGCTCCAGCGCCTGTGCCGCCGCGGAAAGTTGCCCTTTGCCTCCGTCCACCATCACCAGGTCCGGCAGACGCCGCTCCTCTTCCAGCCGACGCCGGAAGTAGCGTTCGACGACCTCCTGCATGGCCGCGTAGTCATCGATTCCCTCGACCGTTGCGATGCGAAACCGGCGGTACTCGTTCTTCAAGGGCGCGCCGCTCTCGAACCAGACGGCGGCGCCGACCGGATCGCTGCCTTGAATGTTCGAGATGTCGAAGCCGACGATCGAGCGGGGCACGCGCTCGAGATTCAGGTCGTCCCGCAAGGCGTACAATGCCGCCGGCGCCCGCTTCTCGGCCTGGCCTTCCACCAACCGCTTTTCCTCCAACAGATGCCGGGCATTCTCCTCCGCGCGCCGGATCAGCTCGCGACGCGTCCCACGCTGCGGCGTCCGCACCGTGAAAGCGCGGCCGGTGCGGGTACGGACGTGTTGCTCTACGGCCGCTCGGTCGGCGAAATCTAGTGGGACGAGTAGTTCCTTGGCCGTCTCCTGCTGCGATAAATAGTAGCGGGCGACGAAGGCCGACAGCACGATTTCGGGTTCGGTGCCCTGCACGTTGGACACGAAGTGGGCTTCACGACCCAACAGCTTCCCCTCCCTGACTTTGAAGATCACACCGCACGCTTCGTCCCCGTCTTGGGCCAGCGCCACGATGTCCAGATCGCCGCCTTTCGGATCGATGGCGAGTTGGCGCCGCTCGAGCTCCTCGAGCCCCCTCAGGATGTCGCGGTATTCCGCCGCGCGCTCGAACTCCAGCGACTCGGCCGCCTCGGCCATGCGGGATTCGAGCTTGTCGGAGAGCCGCGCCGTCCGACCCTGGAGCACGAGGATCACTTCGTCGATCATCTCGCGATACTCACGCTCATCCTGCCAGCCGACGCACGGCGCCTTGCAGCGTCCGATGTAGTAGTCCAGACAGGGACGCGGCGGAGCTTGCTTCGGCAGGTCGTAGTGACAGGAACGTATCGTATACAGCTTCTTGATCGCCCGCAGCGCGCGCCGCATGTGACCGACATCGGCGTACGGGCCGAAGTAGCGCGAGCCATCCTTGATCAGCCGTCGGGTCACGAATACTCGCGGGAACGGCTCCGCCAGGGTCACCTTGATATAGGGGTAGGTCTTGTCGTCGCGGAGTCGAATGTTGTAGCGTGGCGAATACTCCTTGATCAGGTTCGACTCGAGGATCAGCGCCTCGGCTTCCGATCCGCTCACGATCGTGTCGAAGTCCACGATCTCCCGATACATCTGGGTGGGCTTGTGGCCCGATGACGGATCGTCGCGGAAATACGACCGCACCCGGTCCCGTAACGACTTCGCCTTCCCGACATAGATCGGCTTGCCGCTCGCGTTCTTCAGCACGTAAACGCCGGGCGCCGCCGGTAGCGTTGTCAGTTTGTCCTCGAGTGTCGTCGGGGTCTTTCGCATTCCTCAAGTCGTGCCGGTTCGCCGGATTCTCGACCCGCCCGATGGCAGGGTTCCCAGTAGCTTGCTGGCCGCTAGGTATACCACCCCGAAGGTGCCCAGCGTTCCAACCGTCAGGGCCAGCCGCGCCTCCAGGCCCCCGAGGCCGGCCGACCAGGACTGGAGACCATACCTCGCCAGCGCACCGGCCCCCGTTCCCAAGAACGCCGCGATGATCACGTCCCTCAGATAGGAAAGATCGTCCCCCTCGAGTAGTGTCCCAAGCCGCCGCTCGAGACCGTTCCACAACATCAGCAGGTAACACCAGGAGCCGACCGCGGCTCCTACCGCCAGGCCGGGGGCGTAGAGCGGCCACATCAGCGTGGCCCCCACGCCGGCGCCGACGACCAGGGCGACGACCGCGTAGCGAACTGGCGTCCGCGTATCCAGCATGGCGTGGAAACCGGAAGCGAACAGCCTGACCGACGAGGAGGCCGGCAGGCCGACGGCATAGGCAGCCAGCGTGCCCGAGACCCAGAGTGTGCTGGTCGGCGTGAAGTCGCCGCGCTGAAACAGGAGGGACACTATCAGATCGCCGAAGAGGGCGAAGGCCAGGCTCGATGGGAGTGCCGCGAAGATGATCGTGCGGAATCCCCGCCCCAAACGGTGGCGCAATGCTTCCAACGCCCGGCTCTCGGCCTCCCTCGACAGCTCGGGAAGCGAAGAAGCCGCCACCGACGTGCCAAAGAGACTGAGCGGCAAGTAGTACAGCCTCTGCGCATAGTAGAGCGATGCCACAGCCCCGTGCGCCAGGAAGCTCGCCAGAAAGACGTCCAGGAAACCGGAAACTTGCGCCACGCCGGCGCCCAGGACGACCGGCCCGAAGTTCCTCAGCACCAGCCTCACCGGCGGCCACTTCCAATCGAGAGCCAGCCGGACGCGACCCGCGGTCTTGCGGGCCGCCGGCAATTGCACGAAGAACTGGAGGGCTCCACCGATCAGCGTGGACCAGGCGAGGGCGAGCACCAGCGGCTCCCAGCCGTAGATCCAGGCGATCAACAGACCCGCGATTTGGGCGAGGTTCCAGACGGCCGGCGCTACGAAGGGGAGGAAGAACCGGCGGTGGCTGTTCAGGACTCCCAAGCACCAGCCGGCGAGAATCATGAAACCGGCCATCGGAAACAGGATCCGCACCAACTCGGTGGTGAGGGAGAGCGATTCGTCCGACCATCCCGGCACGATGATTCGGGTCAGCCACGGCGCCAACAGGATGCCCAGCCCGCT
>JASFLD010000229.1:0-6968 GCA_050118275.1 Gemmatimonadales bacterium | reverse complement strand
CCGGATCAGCGGCAGGGTCGGGGTGTGCGAGGGCCCGAGCGGAGCTGGAGCGACGTACATACTTCCGGGCATTGCTGAGGCGAACGACTCGTCGGTGCCTGTCCTCTGTGTGACGACCGACATTTCGGTAACTGACCGCGGCAAGGGGACGCTGACCGAGCTCGACCAGCCAGCGCTGTTCGCGCCGATCACCAAGCGAACGTTCGGGCCGCAGGCCGCCGCCGAACTGCCCAAGATGCTGCGAGACGCCTTCAGGGAGGCCACCACCGGCAGCTTGGGCGCCTGCCACTTGAGCCTGCCCCTCGACGTGCAAGGCCAAGATGTTGAGAGGCGCGACGTTTACGGGGACGCACGATTCAGCTCTTATCCGCAGGAACGACGCGACGCCGACCCCGGGGAGATTAGGGCGGCGGCTCGCCATTTGGCCGACAGCCACCGCCCGCTGATCGTGACGGGAGCCGGCGTGATCCGTTCCGGCGCGTGGGACGAAGTCCAAGCGCTGTCTCGAGTGCTCGGAGCAGCGGTGGCCACCTCGATTTGCGGCAAGGGGAGCATCGCCGAGACCGACCCATTCTCGCTAGGTGTGATCGGGAGCAATGGGGGCCTGCCGTGGCGCCATGACCTCGTGCGTTCGGCCGACCTGGTCTTCTACGTCGGGAGCGGGACGGGTTCCGTGACGACCGAGAAGTGGACGCTGCCGGCCCCGGGCGCCGCGACGATACTGCAGCTCGACACGAACGCCACGTCGATCGGTCGCAATTATCCGGTGGCAGCCGGCATCCATGCGGATGCCAAGCTGGGACTCTCGGCGTTGGTCGAGGAAGTGAACCGACTGTGCACTGGGAGCGCCGGTGACCGCTGGGATCCGGTACAGATCGAGCGTGACCGGGCCGAGCACACGGATGCGGTTGCGGAGTTGTTCGCTTCGAAACAGCGTCCGATCCGGCCCGAACGGCTCATGCGCGAGCTGTTCGCGGCGCTGCCGAAGCGATCGGTCTTGCTCGCCGACCCCGGCACGCCGTGCCCGTACCTCGCCGCGTACTGGCGTCTCGCCGAGCCCGGACGCTGGTTCGTAAGCCCGCGGGCGTTCGGTGGACTCGGGTATTCTCTGCCGGCCGTGGTGGGCGCCCACTTCGCCAAGCCCGACAGCGGCCGCATCGTCGGGATGATGGGCGATGGATCGTTCGGGATCTCGGCCGGCGAGTTGGAGACACTCGTCCGACTGGATCTTCCTGTCACGCTCATCGTCTGCAACAACTCGAGCTATGGGTGGATCAAGGCGGGCCAGAAGAGCCGAGGCGGCAAGTACTTCTCGGTCGACTTCGGCGACGCCGACCATGCCGCGATCGCAAGGGCCTTCGGGCTCGGCGCCCGCCGCGTCGAGGATCCCGCCGAGCTAGCCGATGCCATGTGCGACGCACTCGACTACGCTGGCCCGTTCCTGCTCGATGTCCTCACCCAGCCGCTCGAGGAGGCGCACGCGCCTGTCTCGAAGTGGATCGCCTGACGGCTCTGCGAAGACGCAGCCAAACGACACAACCAAGCAACATCCAAAGGAAAAGGCTCCTGGCCCGTTCCTGGTTGCCTGCTCGGTGCCGAGCCAAGCATCCCATCTGACCAGGGTCTGTTGTCGAAATCCGGTGTGCGCCGGGATGTCGCGTAACAGACTGGGATTGCAGTCGCGCGGCAGTGGGCGCGCAGCTCTTGCTAGTGCTCGCCCCGGCCCCAATGGCTGCCGGGTCAGCTGCTGACTCTTGTTGGACGGCGGCGCCGACCGAGCGGCGCCATTAGGGCTCGTGATGGCGACCGATATCCTCGATGTCGCTCATGGTGAACGCGTTTAGCTGGATGATCCTTGCCTGCGAACGGTATTCGGGTGGCACGATTCGCCTGGCCTCATCCTTGGTATCCACTTCCACCACTATCCATGCCTTATGCTCACCGTCCTTGCAGCCCCAATCTGCATGTGTCAAGAAATGTGACCCGGTCCTGAGGAAGACCTCGACTGCCCGAGTACACGCCGCCGTGGTCTTTTCGTGGGGGACCTCAATCAGGAATCTTGCCATCGAAGCACATCTCCTCTGCTGGCGGCCGCGTCTTGCCCGATCGTGCAGCGTTCGCCGCCTGTCTAACTGCCGTTCAGCTGCCACGCACCCAAGACCTGAGTAGAGCGCCGAAGCATACGAAGATGCAAGCACCCAGATCCTATGTTCCTTTGATGCCACAAGATACGACGCTTGCGGCCAGATTTGCCAGATAATCGTCTTTCATGCTTGGCAAAATAGCGTGATAAGTAGCTCGCCAAATCCGGGGACGCTTGTCCGTCCGCCGGGCGATCGCCGCCGAGATTGCCCAGCACGGGTAGCCTACGCCGTCAATCGGATGCCGCCGCGTTGTACTCGCCTTCGTTCGCAGCGAACAGAAGACCGTTCTGGCGATTTCCCTTCGCCAGAACATCGCGTTAAATAGTCTGATCGCGACTATCCCTACGGGGCAGGTGGTGTTGGGGGAAGGTGCTCGATGCAACATCCGAAAGGTGGCTGAGTCGAATTGCCGGCGAGCGTGAAATGGACGCAGGGTGCACGGAGCCAGATCTGTGGTGCGAGCCTGGACTGCCGTGTGGGGGCGAGATGGACAGCGCCGTCGTCGTAGGCGCCGGCATCTTCGGCGTGACCGCGGCCCTCGAGCTGGATTCGCGCGGGCATCGGGTTACGCTCCTCGATCTCGCGCCGCTACCTCACCCCCTTGCGGCCAGCACCGACATCAGCAAGGTCATCCGGATCGAATACGGACCGGACGAGGACTACATGGCGCTCATGGAGGACGCCCGTCGCGGTTGGTTGGAGTGGAACAAGGCTTGGGCCGCCCAGGGGCTCGAGCCGCTCTACCACGAGACCGGCGTGCTGATGGTGTGCCGCGATCCGATGAGCGATGGCGGGTTCGAGCACGAGAGCTGGCGGATGCTGCGCAAACGCGGGCACCAGCCGGAACGAGTCGATCGCGAAGCCATCGCCGAACGCTTCCCGGCCTGGAGCAGCGGACAATATGTCGATGGCTTCTTCCACGCCCAGGGCGGCTATGCCCAGAGCGGCCGCGTGGTGGAGAGGCTGCTGCAACAGGCTCAGAGGAGAGGGATTGAGCGCCCACCCGGTTGCCGGGTCAGCTCTCTGTACGAGCGTAGCGGCCGGGTGCGCGGCGTGCGATGCGACGACGGCAGGCGGTTCGAGGCCGATAGCGTCGTCATTGCCGCCGGCGCCTGGACCGGCAAACTGCTGCCCGATCTGGCGCCTTGCATCCGGGCGACGGGGCACCCCGTATTTCACTTGCGGCCCGCCGATCCGGCACCCTTCCAAGCGGAGCGCTTTCCCGTCTTTACCGCGGACGTCGCGCGCACCGCCTACTACGGTTTCCCGTTGAGCAGCGACGGCGTGGTGAAGGTGGCCAATCACGGTCTGGGTACGCTCGTCGACCCGGATGCCCCCCGTATTGTGGCGGCCGAAGACGAAAGAGCGTTGCGTGCCTTCCTGGCGGCGACGTTCCCCGCGCTGGTCGAGGCCCCGATCGTCTACACGCGCCTCTGTCTGTATGCGGACACCCAGGACGAGGACTTCTGGATCGCTCGCCACCCGGAGCGCCCGGGCCTCACGGTGGCCAGCGGAGGGAGCGGCCACGGCTTCAAGTTCGCCCCCCTGCTGGGAGCGCTCACAGCGGATGCCGTCGAGGGTAAAGAGAACCGCTGGCTGGGCAAGTTCCGCTGGCGGCCAGAGGTGAGGCTGGAGCGCGGCCTCGAAGCGGCTCGCTGCCATGCCGACCCGCAAGACTGAGGCTCGACAACCCGAAGGGTCGCAGGCGGTGTGGAGTCGTTTCTCGCCCCGCGACTCATGGCCTATGGCCGCCTCGATTCATCCCGGCCCGCGGTAGGGCCGGCTGGCGGGCCTCAGGATAGCCATCGAGCACTTCAAGCGTGGGTTAGAGGAAGGTCCGCGACATGCTCTGGCGTACAGCGGACTCGCGGGCGCGTACATCATGCTCGCAGCGTACGAGGTGGTCCACCCGAGCGATGCCACGGCTCACCGATGGTACGCTCTGTACCTCCGGGCGATGGGCAGGCTGAAGTAGTCGCTGACCAGTTTAGAAAAACCGAGGAACTTGATCCGCTCTCGACGATGATCACTGGCAGAGGTCGGATTGCCGCTCTCCGATCGTGGCGACTATCAACGGAACGCGCCGGGATGCGCCCGCGACCTGCTCAGATTGCCGCGATCCACTCCTATCGCGCCGTCGTGAGCGCCATCCAGCGGGGGTCGTGCTTCAGCGCGTCGAACGTCGGCTCGATGTGCAGGTTCGCGCCGAACGGGTAATAGTTGGCGAACGCGCGCTGGAGGAGTTCGATCGCCTCGTCGTTCCGGCCGAGGGCGGCGGCGATGAGCACCTGGCCGAACATGTGCCTTCCACGGAGCCAGGGAAGCCGCATCGCGCCGAGTGTGTCGCTCACCGCCTCAGCGTCCGCGACGCGTCCGAGCCGGGCCAGCGTCGCGCCGTAGAAGCCGAGGTAGTCCCAGTTGTCAGGTTCCTCCTGGACCAGGTCGGCGAAGATCGGTTCGGCGTCCGCCCAGCGCCCCGCCCAGTAGTAGGCGCGCGCCCGGTCGTAGCGGTCTTCCTTCGGAGGGCGCGCCTCGAACCTCGCGATCGCCTTCTCGATCATCCGTGCGCCGGCGTCGGCGTGCCCGTGCGCCCTGAGCTCCAACGCGGCGTGGACGAGCCTGAGATCGGGGTCGTCGTCGGGTTGGGGCGGAAGCGCGTCCATGGCCCGAATGACCGAGTCGACGCGCTCGACCTGATCCAGGCCGGCAAACGCACGCGCCTCGTCGTCCATCAGGAAACGATAGCCCGGGAAGCGCCCCAAGCCATCGCGGACGACATCTAGCTCCTCGTCGTAGCGTCCGAGCACGTGATAGGCGTTCGCGAGATCCAGCCATCGCGGTCGCCGATTCCGGATGCACGGCAGGCTAATGTCCGTGGCGAGAATCCGCTCCACCGCTTCGGTCGCCCGTCCGGTTGCTAGCGATGGTTTCGCGGCCCAGTAACCGGCCGTCGGCGTCAACCGGTACATCTCATCGGCCCCTCTCGTCGCCAGGCCCGGGTCGCTGTACACGTTCCCGCTGATCCAGTCATCGGCGGCGCGCTCAAACGTGGTCATGCGGCCGCGCATCGATTCCAGCAGCGTGCTGATCGAGTCGGCGATGGCGTAGCGACCCAGATTGATGTAGGCTCCCCGGTTCCAGGCGAGCGGCTCCACCCAGTCCGGTGCCAACTGGAGCGCCCGGTTCCCCGCCTCGATCGACTCCGCATACCGGTCCCGACAGAACAGGTCCAACTGCGCGAGATGCTGCTCGTAGGCCTCGACCGATGGGGGAAGCGAGGCGTTCTCCAACCAAGGAGCCGTATCGGGGTCGAGCGTCGCCAGCGTCGCCGCCGCCGTCCTGCCAGCGAGCTGGGCCACTAGCGCGGCGACCGAGTCGACGGGCCCCGTCATCGGGTCCAACGCGCGCAGGCGGTCGCCCGTGCGGGTGTCGAGCAGCTCGAGTTGGAACCGGAGCTGGCTCCCGGTCCGGGCCAGCGTGCCGGCGACCGCATACGAGGCCATGACCCGCCCGGCGACGCTGTCGACCGAGACGCGGTCTCCCAGCGCGGCAATCGCGTCGCGTACCGCCGTCGCTGGCACGACAGGGACCGGTCGCGCGCGGTCGATGGCGTTGCCGATCCACTCGGCCGCGAGCACCGACCAGACGGCGAGCGCGGAGTCCGCCGTCACGTTGTCGAGCGGCATGACGAACAGGCGCTTGACGTCCGCCGCGGCGCCGGCAGGTGCCCCGGTTCGACCCGCGTCTTCGCCGGACCTCCTCCCGACGCCCGAGAGCCAGACCCCTCCCGCCACCACGACCACCGCGGCGGCAGCGGCGGCTCTTGCCCACGACGGAACGCGTCCGACGGGCTGCGCGGCGGTCGGCGCCGCTCTCGCGCCTTGCTGCAGGGCTTCGGCGAACTGGGCCACGGGATTGAATCGGTCGGCGGGCGCCTTGGCCAGCGCCCGCTGCAGAGCCACCGCGACACCGGCCGGCACCGCTGGCCGCAGATTCGTCACGGGCGGCGCCTCGACCAGCAGGTGCTGCCGGACCAGCGCTTCGATCGTCGGGCCGGCGAACGGCGGTTGACCCGCCAGCATCTCGTACAGCACGCACCCCAGCGCGTACAGGTCGCTGCGGCCGTCCAACTCGCGATCCCCCGCCGCTTGTTCCGGGCTCATGTACGTCGGCGTCCCGATCGCCACACCCGACTTCGTCAGTTGATCACCGCGCGCGGCATCGATCGCCCGGGCGATCCCGAAGTCGGCCACCACCGCGTGCCCGCTCTCCAGCAGGATGTTCTCCGGCTTGATGTCCCGGTGGATCACGCCCCGCGAATGCGCGTAGCTCAGCGCGTCCGCCACCTCGCGGGCGATCCGCAACGCGTCGTCCAGCGGCAGTTGCTTCTCCCGCTCCAGCCGCTCACGTAGCGACTCGCCCTCCGCGAAAGGCATGATGTAGAACACGTGGCCGCCGGCTTCCCCTGAATCGTAGACCGGCAGGATGTGGGGGTGACGAAGATTTGCCGTGGTGGTGATCTCGCGCAGGAAGCGCTCGTGGCCGATCGCCGCGGACAGCTCGGGCCGCAGCACTTTGACCGCGACCTTCCGCTGATGCTTCAGGTCCTCGGCCAGGTAGACCGTGGCCATGCCGCCGGCGCCGAGCTCGCGCTCGATGCGGTAGCGGTCGGACAGAGCGGCCGAGAGCTGGGCGATGATCGCACTCATGGGACTCGTTAAGAATAGCAAGGTGGTGCCCGAGCGGCGAGTGGATTGAGGCCAGTCAGCGCACGCCGAGCACAAGCACGCCCACGTGTCGGGCCCTTGCCACCTGCGACGTCCA